>JACQBW010000033.1 GCA_016194305.1 Nitrospirota bacterium
CCGTCGGGTGAGTTTTCAACAAGGATGCGGTACTTTTGTTCCAGATCTGAAAGATGGAGATCTTTTTTCGACATCGTTTGCTTACCGTCTCTAGAGGTAGTCCAAACAATAAATAAGCCTTGAAGGAATTTTCCTCCAAGGCTCTACCAACCTGACCTCGTTCAAATCTCTTTATTTATTTTTTGATGATTTCAGGATGACACCCTTCAGACGCTTGGTTCCATGATAGAAGTGATCCTTGATATATTCTCTTCTTGTCCTTTCTTCGTAGTTCTTTTCAAATAACTGCTCACGATCCAGGATCGCGTCCATTCCACGATCTCCAACGCGCCCGATTGACACTTTCATACGAGACACCCCCATATCATTTTGCCGTTTCAACATTCAAGGAAGAACCACTGAAAAAGATTCCTTCTTCCAAAAATGATTCAACCGGCAACGTTTCTATTAGGATCCGACGACGCATCTCAGGGTACCAGAGTTTTTGAAATTCTGTCAAGACTTCTCGCGTTTCAGGAAATGACCGGCTGCAGTTCGCCACTTTGTTCCGCCTGATTCATCCTGACCGATATCAGCTTCGATATGCCAGGATCTTCCTGAGTTACTCCGTACAGGATATCTGCAATTTCCATCGTCCTTTTATTATGGGTAATCACAATGAATTGTGAATGGCCTGTCATTTTTCGTAAAACAGTCGTGAAACGGCGAATATTCTCTTCGTCGAGAGGAGCATCAATCTCATCAAGAATGCAGAATGGGCTTGGGTGGATGAGAAATGAGGCGAAAAGAAGTGCAATAGCAGTCAGCGCCTTCTCCCCTCCGGATAACATGGATACATTTCTCACTTTTTTCCCCGGCGGCTGAACGATGATATCGACTCCGGATTCAAACGGATTCCCATCGTCAAGCAGAATCATCTCTGCTTTTCCACCTTCAAAAAAGGAAACAAAGACCTCCATGAATTTCTGGTTGAGCGTTACAAAAGTTTCGTTAAAAAGAGTTCGGGTCGTCTTATTGATCTTTTGAATCGCCTCCTGAAGAGAATCCACGGATTGGGTCAGGTCCGCCTCCTGGGATGAGAGAAATTTGAATCGTTCCTCGAGTTCCTTGAACTCATCAATCGCAGTGATATTCACCGGCCCGATCTGGTCGATCTTCTGTTTCAATTCAGACAAATTGGTCCTGGAAAGCTCCCAATCCAGTTCCTCATATTCACCCTCCAGCGCTTCGGCAAGACTTTTCTGATAATGGAGTTGAATGAACTCATCCAGGTGTTCTTTTTTCAGGCGGATTTCCGTCCATTTCAAATCGAGTTCATTCTTCCTTTTCGACACTTCATCGATCTCTTTTCGGTTTAGTCGAAAACCTTCTTCCTCGCTTCTTAACATTCCGGCCAATTCTCCATGTTCTTCCACGAGACGGCTTTTGCCGCTCTTGAGGGCATCAAGAGAAACAAGTTCTTCAGAAATCGCCAAAAGGATCAGCTCCTTCTCCTGATGCGCTGTCTTCTCCTTATTCGCCAGATTAACGCAGATCTCTTCTTTCATGGCAATTTTGGCACGGGTATCAGTCTGGCTGGTCTCCAATCCTTTCAGATTGAAGCCGAGATGAATGGCCTGGTTTTTCAAGGTATTTATTTCTATTTTGATTTCAGTTAACCGGCTTCCTGCCTGTTCCTTTTCTTCCATGCTTAACTGAAGCGCCTCCTTCAATCCGGTAATACTCTCGTCCAAACGAGACCTCGACTGTTCCTTGACCACCCTTTCTTCAAGCAACAGCTGGTATTCCCGATCAATCTGAGTAAGAATTTCTTCCCCCTGCTCAAGTTCCTGCCGGTATTGTAACTCACGCTGGGATAACCTCTCACAATCATGTTTATGTTTTTCGATCTGTTTGAGCTGGGTCGCTTTCTCAATATCCAGTTGATGGAGAGAGCTATCCAGCTCCTTTCTTTCTTCTGAAGATTTGGCTGACACAGCCTGAAACCGCCCGCATTTCTCCTCCAGCAGGAGAATCTCCGCTTTGAGGTCATTGACTTCAATCTGGCGCTCTCTCATTTCTCTCTGGCGTTGAAGAAGTCCTTCTCCCCCGTTATCCTTCGAACCGCCTCGTATCGTACCTGATGCGCCAAATACCTCCCCTTCCAGCGTCACAAACGTAAAAAGGCCCCTCTTTTCTCCCCAAAGCCTGCTCGCGACTTCCATGTCAGTCACGATGACAACCTGTCTTAACAATCCTTCGACCACTTTCTCAAAACCAGGGCGAACAGTGACCATACTCATGGCGCTTCCTAAAATCTGGTCATTTATTTCATCCCATTCCGGGACCGACTGCTTGGCATGATCTCTTATTAAAAAAAGTCCCTTTCCCAGCGTTCTATCTTTCAAAAACTGAATTAACCGGATTGCCTCCTCGGGTGAATCGATCAGAATCCCCTGCAGCCGTTCGTTTAATACCGATTCGATGGCCTTTTCAAATTCAGGTTTGACCTCGATACAATCTGCAAGCGTGCCCAGAAGGGGTGACGCAAGCTCGCCCCCTTCTTCTGCCTTCAATAAGGCCCTGATTCCCTGAAGATAGCCCGCCCTTTTCTTCTGAAGATCCACCAGGGATTCGAAACGGGCCCGGGTAGAATGAAGGGCCTCTTTCCTCTCGGAGAGGACTTGCTGGGCCAGCTGTATTTCGGACTGAAGCTGACGGATCTCTTCATCGAGTTTGGACAGTGCCAGATTTTTTTCATCACACGATTCGGTAACCTGCGCCGATCTTTTGAATTCCTCTTCCTCCAGCTGTTTAGACTGCAAGTAAAGCTGATGGACTTCTTCGCACTCTTCCTTCGCTTTCTCAAGCCTTTTATGGACCTCTTCTCTTCGAGAACTTTGTGTCGCCATGCGAGCCGAAATGGCTCCCAGATCCGTAATTAATTGGTTAAGGTTTGAATGAGTCGTTTCGTATTCGATCCGGTGGCGATTGACCTTTTCAACAAGAGCGTAATCCCGTTCCTCCTGTTCCTTGAGAAGTTGAGCCCTTTCATTCAATAGGCCGTGCAAGGCAGCTTCTTCCTTTAACAATACGAGCTTTTTCAGTTCAAGCTCTTCAAAATGGGATTGATCTCTCCCCTTTTCAATCACCGCCTGACAGGCTTGCTCTCTCCACTCGGTCGTCTGCGAATCAAGAAGGGCAAGTCGCCCCTCTTTTTTCTGGAGCTCTCCCTCTTTTTCATTGACGGTTTGATTCAATCGGTTCAGCTCGCCTTCTTTCCCGGCAATTTGAAGCCGAAGCTGTTCGATTTTCAGATCCGTCTGGGTGAGCCGGGTCTGAATGGATATGAGTCGATTTTCGTATTCCGTCAGCTCCTTTTTAAGAGTCGTGGCAGAGGATTCCAGAGTTTTCCCTTCGAAAACAGATAAGGCAAGTTCCAGGTGTCGCATCTCTTTGTAAACAACCTGGTATCTTTCCGCTTTTCGGGCCTGGCGGTCCAGGGAGTTCATCTGTTTCTTAACTTCTGCCATGATATCCCGCACTCGTAACAAATTCTGCTGGGTTGAATCGAGCTTGCGGAGCGCTTCATTTCTCCGGATTTTGTATTTCGCGATCCCTGCAGTCTCTTCAATAATTTCTCTTCTTCTCCCGGGAGATGAATTCAGGATTTCATCCACTTTCCCCTGTTCTATAATGGTATGTCCTTTAGCCCCCGCACCCGTATCGATCAGAAGATCCCGGATATCTTTCAATCGACAGGGAATCTTGTTGATCAAATAGTCACTCTCCCCCGATCGGTACAATCGACGGGTAATCGTAATCTCCTGGTATTCGCTGAAATCGCCCGATAACTGTCCTGTTGAAATATCTCCCAGTGTTAAGTTCACTTCTGAAAGACCGAGGCTTTTTTTGTTTTCGGTGCCATTAAAAATGACATCTTCCATTTTTTCACCTCTGAGGGTCTTGGCGCTCTGTTCTCCCAGAACCCACAAAATCGCATCCGCAATATTACTCTTGCCACATCCATTGGGACCGACTACGGCCGTCACCCCTGGCTGAAACTGAATGGTAGTCTTGTCACAAAAAGATTTAAAACCAAGGAGTTCCAATTTTTTTAAAAGCATCTCATTTCTCTCCCAAGAGGTTAATTTGGCTTGACATTTTTTAACATGATTAGATTTAAAAAACAAGAAAAAAACACAACAGGAAGGGGGCGACTGGCACCAAAACACTACATATAGAAATAAGATGCGATCAGACCTATCTTTTTGATTCTTTGGTCCTTTTTCGGTTTTCAGGCCTCACTTTATCAGATTTTCCTTTTTCAGGAATTTCATCCAGCAGGAGGAAGCGAATCTCTCTTTTTTCCAAACTGACCCCTTCGACTTTTATTCTGATAATATCTCCCAGACGATAGACATTCCGAAATCGTGCGCCGATTAAGGAGTGTTTCTTGGCGTCGTAAATATAGTGGTCCGTGAGAGACGAGATGTGAACAAGTCCTTCCACAAAAATATGATTCAATTCGACAAAGAGTCCGAAGGATGTGACACCGGTAATGTGTCCTTCAAATTCCTGGTCAATTTTATTGTCCATAAACCTGACTTTCTTTAATGAAACCACTTCACGCTCCGCATTCACGGAAACCCGCTCGCATGCCGAGCAGTGCGCTGCAACCTCAGGCAATCGTTTCTTGTAATATGAGATCCGCCTGGGCGTAAATTCCCTTTTTTGGGCCTCCTTGATCAAACGATGGACCATCAAGTCGGGATAACGACGGATGGGAGACGTAAAGTGCGTATAGAATTCTGCCGCAAGACCGAAATGTCCCGGATTCTCAGTCGAATAGACGGCCTGTTTCATCGATCGGAGCATCAGATGATTGATCAGTCTCTCTTCCACTTTTCCTTTCGCCTGATCTAAAATTTCTTGAAAGGATTCAGGAGTCACTTTTTTGGGAAATCCCTTTAACGAAAATCCCAGGTTCAGTATGAAGAACTGGAAATCATTGATTTTTTCAGCCGAAGGCTTTTCATGGATTCTGTAAATAAATGGAAGGCCGAGATCGGCCATATGTTTGGCAACTGTTTCGTTTGCGGCAAGCATGCATTCTTCAATGATCCGATGGGCCAGATTCCGTTCCTCTTTCAGAATTGAACTAATTTCCCCCGAAATATCGATCAGGATCTGAGGTTCCGGAAGATCAAAATCAATACTTCCTCTCTCTGATCTTCTGTTTTTTAATAGCAGTGCAAGCTCTTTCAACAAGAACAGCGTATCAAGTATTTCTTTTTTCCTCAATGATGAGCGGCCCGAACTGTTAATGATTTCCCAAACCTCGGTATAGGTCATGCGAGCCTGACTATGAATGACACTTTCAAAAATCTGATAGCTTGTTCGATGTCCCTCTCGATCGAATGTCATTTCAACCGAGAAGGTTAATCGGTCGACTTGAGGATTCAGACTGCAGATCCCGTTTGAAAGCGTCTCCGGGAACATGGGCACCACTTTGTCGGGGAAATAGACCGACGTTCCCCGTTCATAGGCCTCTTTGTCAAGCGGACTACCAACCGAAACATAAGTGCTCACATCGGCGATATGGACGCCAAGCTTATAACCGCCATCGGCAAGGCGATTTATGGAAACGGCATCATCAAAATCTTTTGCATGTTCGCCATCTATCGTCAAAATGACCTCCTGACGAAGATCGCGTCTCCCATCCATCATGTCGGGCGTGGTCTCTGTGGGAATGTGACCCGTATCAGATAGAACTTCCTGCGAAAAATGAGACGGAAGATGAAACTCCTCCATGACCATCGAAGTATCCAGCAGTGGTACATATGCCTCGCCCAGAATTTTTATAATCTTCCCTTCCGGACCTTTTTCAAATGTCGGATAGGACGTGACTTCTGCGACGACCATCTCTCCTGTACGGGGTTTCAGGTTGTCCAAGTGGGGAATGAAAAGGTCATGGACCATCTTCCGGTCGTTTGGAACAACCCATCCCTTTCCGGATTTCTCCGTATATTTTCCCACGACATGGGCATGGGCTCTCGCCAAAACCCGGATTATTTTGCCTTCAGGCTTTCCTCTCCTGTTTTTTCCTTCAATTCGGACCGATACACGGTCGCCATGCATGGCATCAAGCATCTTGTGACGGGAGATAAAAATATCGGACTGACCGGCATTTTCGGAAAGGACGAAACCGTATCCATCGGAATGGGTCTGCAATTTCCCATCAACTTCTCGGCTGGTCTCTTTATTTTTCCTTCTTATCTTTCTCACCATCGATACAACGCGGAAGCCCAGGTCACTCCTCCCCCAAACGAAGCGAATAGGAGGAGATCTCCGTTTTTTAATTTTTTCTTTGAAACCGCCTGATCCAACGTAATCGGCAGGGAAGCCGATGACGTATTCCCGTATTTTTGAATCGTCATTTCCACTTTTTCTCCCGGAATACGATATTTTTCGATTATTTTTTCAAGTAACCGAAGATTGGCCTGATGAAAGATAAAACAGGCGATCTGTTCCATTTCAATTGCCTGGGATGCAAGCGCCTCATGAATCGCCTTTCCAAAACAGAGAACCGCGCTTCGATAAACCAGGGTCCCCTTCATTTCAAGATAATGAAGGCCCTTTCGAAGCGTTTCGACCGAAGGCGGTGTTCTCGATCCTCCGGCACGAAGCTGGATATAGTCATGTTTTGTTCCGTCGGAATGAAGATTAATCGAAAGTATTCCTTCTTTTCTTTTTGATTTGGACAATACCACGGCTCCCGCACCGTCTCCAAACAAAATTGAAGTGCCGGAATCGCGGAGATTCAACATGCGGGACTTCACTTCGCTGGCAACAACGAGTGCATTTTTGGACCGGGTCTGTTTCAAAAAATTTTCGGCGATCGACAATCCAAAGAGAAAGCCGGAACAGGAGGCTTGAATGTCAAAGGCCGGAATCATCTTTGCCTTCAAATTCGCCTGGAGGATGCAGGCTGTAGAAGGAAACATCATATCGGGAGAGGTCGATGAAAGGACAATCAGATCAAGTTCCTTTGCGTCCAACCCAGCGTTATTCAGGGCGATTCTGGAAGCGCGCGTCGCAAGATCCGAGGAGGCCTCTTTCTCCTGGGCCCATCGCCGTTCATGGATACCGGTCTTTCTGACGATATCCCTTTCCCGGATACCGAAATGACACGCCAGATATTGGTTTGAAATTACCCTTTCAGGAAGGGAAGAGCCGGTTCCCCGGATCTCGATACCACTCTTCATTCGCGCATTATAACATAATTTTTCTCTAGAAATACGGGTCTCCCAAATTGAAGTGAAAGTCCATGCAAAGGATGAATCCTGCATGGGGAAAAATTAAATTGAAGTTTTGCAGTGGATTTGTTATTTTTTTTAGATGAAACAAGATTATCCTAAAATCTTCTCTTTCCGGGTCGCAAATCGCTTTCTCCGCTTCGTCATCATGACGTCAGCACTATTCTTGGTGATCGCATGCGCTTCAACTCAAAAGGACGAATTGGGGCCGGAACTGAGAAACCTCCTGGGAATCGATGAATCGCCTTCGGAACCGCCTAAAGAAGATCTTGAAAGAACTTTTGACGCAAACACGCTGATCCGTCAGGCGGAAAATCACTATGCAAAGGAAGAATATGAGACGGCACTGGTCGAATACCAGCGATATCTCGACCTGCATCCGATCGACAGACTTGCTAATTTGGCGCGGTTCCGTATTGGATTATGCTATTATCATCAAATCAGGACGATCGACCGGGACGTCGAACCGATGCTCAAGGCACTCACGGCATTTCAAAACCTCGTTAAAGAGTCTCCGCAAAGTCTTTACGCCCAAAAGACAGAACCCTACATTGCAGAACTGAAATCCCGACTTTCTGAGAGGGAGTATTATATTGGCTATTTCTACTATAAAAAGGGCTCCTATCCCGCCGCCATCGCCCGCTTGGAGTCATTATTGAAAGAGTACCCGGATTCAGGCAAAGCGGAAGACGCACTCTTTTACCTTGGAGCGTCTTACCAGAAGTCGGGCAATAGCGAGAAATACAAGTCCTTATTCGGGGAATTGATCCAAAAAAATCCCAAGACCCGATATCGGGAACAGATTAATCGCATTCTCGCCGACTCTTCTCCCCTCTCCTGATGCGTTATTATCCCATTTTTGTGAATCTTGAAAATAGGATCGTGGTCGTTGTCGGGGGAGGCACCGTCGCAGAAAGGAAGGTCGTATCTCTGATCGAAGCGGGCGCAAATGTGGTTGTCATTAGCCCTGAATTGACGCCCACCCTGTCTGAAATGGTTAAGTACCGCCAGATTCATCAATTCCAACGGAATTATCAGACTGGCGACCTCAAAGGAGCTGCGCTGGTCATCGCGGCAACCAACTCATTCGACATCAATCAGAGTGTCGCAGAGGAGGCAAAGACACTTTCTCTTTTTGTGAATCATGTCAATTCTCCGGACCATTCCACATTTATCGTTCCTTCCGTCATTTCAAAAAAAGATCTTCAAATCGCAATTTCAACGAGCGGCCAGAGTCCTGCGCTGACCCGGCAAATCCGGATCAAACTGGAAAATGAGTTTGGGTCGGAGTATGACGTTTTTATCGACCTGCTCAGCCAGGTCAGACGTCAGCTGCATAAAATAGCGGTACCGGAGGAAAATCGGTCTGCCATTTTGAATAATCTGGTTGAGTCTGATATATTGGATTTGCTAAAAAATCAGCAAAGGGAACGTGTCTTACAAAGGGTAAAGGAGATATCTCCACAGACTCCGATCAAATTTAAGGTAGTTGAAGATGTTATATAGCCTGGCACGCGCTCTCCAACTCATTGGTCTCGCGATAACCCTGGTCGTGATCATCCTTTTTTTTGACTCCAGCTATAAAATGGGGTTTCTGATGTCCGGTGCTGTCACTGGAATTGTGACCTTTTATGCGGGCTGGTTTCTTCAACAGTAATCATTCTCCGGCTTCTTAAATGAAAACTCAATCTGAAAAGTATATTCAATTGATTCAATCGATACCCTTTCATGGAATCGGACTTTCGGTCGATCTGCACGTACCCGATCTTTTTGAATTGATCTCCCGACTTAACCACGCCGGCCTTGCATTCGATTACCTGGAAGTTTTCAGAGGTCCGGTCTCCCTATTGGCACCGGTCCGAAAGGTTATCCAGAAGATTCATCCTCTCGAATATCACGCCGACTCCCTTTGGTTTACGCAACCTGAGTTTTTTCAAACTCCCTGGGAGAAGGAGTGTCGTAAGATTATCCAGGACACCTCAATCCTCAAATCTCACTGGGTGACACATGAATGCGCGACCAAAGAAATTTTCGGAAATTTCTTCGGAACCTATCTTCCTCCGCTGTTGACCCGGATGAGCGGTGAATTAATTGGCCGGCAGAGTGCATTTATTCAAGACTATTTATTTTCCCACTGGGAGGATCAGGACGTCCTTCCTCCGCTTCTCCTGATCGAAATTCCTCCCTTTTATTCATTTGCTGTGGGTGATCTGACTCTTTCGCATTTTTTCAGGATTATCTCAGAGCATTCCCCGTGTGGATTTCTACTGGATATCGGGCACCTTTACACCTACTTTCTTAGCTCTGGTTTGAAACATCGAATCTTGTTTGAAAGCTTTATCGAAACTTTTCTCGACGAATTTCCACTCGAAAGAGTCGTTCAAATTCACCTGGGAGGCTTAAAAGTATATCATCAGGGCTATCAGGATCATCATGGTTCACCTGTGCCAGAGCTCTTATTTGAGTTCCTCCCTCTCCTGTTGGGCGATTCCAGACTGGCTTATTTAAAGGGAATTGCGCTGGAGGTGGATACCAAAGAGATTGATCTGATTCTCACTGAATATGCCCGCTTTCAATCCCTCGGAGCCAAATGGTTAGATCTCAGGAAAGTCCCCGATTGAATAACGAAGAATCTCTCCAAAAACAATATTTCGATTATTTTGAATTAATTATCGGGCGGACCGAATATCATAAGAGCTCCCTTGCCTCAATGGTTCGGCTCGAAAATCAGGACGCGCTTCATAACTTTCAGCGTGACTATTTGAAGGATCAAATTCTGAACTGGAGCGGAATCATCGAAGAAATTTTCAGCAATACGGTCACGGAATTGAAAAAAGAGGGGATCGACCTAAACAAGTTTGTCTCTTTCTTTCACCAGGAACCTCTTTCTCTGAAAACAGAATACGACTTCTTCAAGATAAAACTCGATCGGTTCAGAGTCTTTGTCACCCAATGCGCGGAATGGACTGAACCGGCCACCCGGACAAGACTCCTGGACATCGTCGATCAGGAATATCACTCCTGCCGGAAAGCATACCTCGCATTTAATCCACCTGATTAAATGGGTAATCCACTCTCAATATCTTTCCAATCCGGCAGAATATTGAGAACGGATGGCAGGCTTTCTCTGTTAGAGAAAGTGATTGAAAAAAGGTTGAAAGAAAGAATTTAAAAGTAATAAGATTTCTCAAACACAAGCTCACCGGATATCAGGTGGCGTTTTCACGATTCACGAATCAGAAAAGGAAAGAAGGAGGCAGATTTGAAAATTTCACATCCGGAATTCTGGCTAATTGTGGGTATGATCGGTCTGATTCTCGAAGTGGTGTCTGGGGGTTTCTGGATCTGTTTTCTTGGATTGGGCGGGCTACTGACAGCCTTGCTGGCCTGGTATTCGATTTTACCCGGGCTGGACGCCGAGATCTTATTTTTTGTCGTCTCGTCGGTCTTCCTGCTGATTACCTTACGAAAAGCGATCGTTTCACGTTTTAATAAAGGTTCGGCAGGGAAACAAATCGAAGATTCTACCGGGCAGGTACTCCAGGTCACGAGAGAAATTCCGGTCGGCGGTGAGGGGCAGGTTGAATTTCAAGGAAGTCCGTGGGAAGCGCTTTCCGAAGAAAAAGTGTCGATACCGGCAGGATCCAAGGTGAGGATCGTTCGGCAAAAAGGATTAAAAATATGGGTCAAATCATTCGAAGATAAGTGAAAAATAGCGGGAGGATAGATGACGATTGGATTAATTTTACTGGTGATTCTTACATTCATTGTTTTCGCAGCCGGCGTCTGCACAGTACCTCAACAATCGGCCTGGGTCGTTGAGCGGCTGGGGAAATACCACGCTACTCTCACGGCCGGATTAAATTTTATCATCCCGTTTGTCGATAGTGTCCGGTACAAACACGTGATGAAAGAGATCTCGATGGAGATCCCCGAACAGGTCTGCATCACCAAAGACAATGTCCAAGTGGGAGTGGACGGTGTCCTCTTTCTGCGAATCATCGACGCAAAACTCGCTTCCTATGGAATAGGCAATTACATTTTTGCTGTAACGCAGTTAGCCCAGACGACTTTAAGAAGCGAAATTGGTAAAATAACGCTCGACAAAACTTTTGAAGAGAGACAGAACATTAATATGCTGGTTGTCACGGAACTGGATAAGGCCACGGAGCCCTGGGGAGTCAAGGTCCTCCGCTACGAAATCAAAAACATCAATCCGCCAAAAGATGTGCTCGGAGCGATGGAAAAACAAATGAGAGCTGAAAGAGAAAAGCGGAGCCTGATATTAACCAGCGAAGGAGAGCGGGACGCAAAAATTAACAGGGCCGAAGGGGACAAACAACAAGTCATCAAAAATAGTGAAGCGACTAAGCAGCTTCAGATCAATGAAGCCGAAGGACGGGCCGAAGCCATTCTTTCGGTTGCCAGGGCAACGGCAGAGGCGATCAGACAAGTGGGTCAGGCCATTTCAGGTCAGGGAGGAATGGAAGCAATCAATCTCCGGGTGGCGGAACAGTGGGTCGGGCAATTCGGGAACATTGCAAAAGAAAGCACGACATTGATTCTTCCTGCGAACCTGGGCGAGGTAGGCTCCATGGTGGCTACGGCGTTGACCACCATTAAAAAAGTGTCAGGGCTACCGGCTCAGGAAATACCTAAATCCTGAAAACAGTGAAGAAGTCTCGTGTTGGAAATTATTTCTGAAATTCCAGGGACCAGGCTGGAGCTCATCTCATTTATTCTTTCGAGGTATGTTTTTCAGTCACGGGGTCTCGTCCGAGGAATGTCGCGATCCATTGTGTGTCTTTGCCACCCTGGCAGGCATACTTTAGCGTGATGGTAAAAGGGATGCAGAGTACCATTCCGATCGGGCCCAATAAACTTCCCCATAATACCAATGAGAGAAATACAACCAAAGTAGACAATCCCAGTTTCTGTCCCATAAACCTGGTTTCAAACACATTGAACAGGATGAAATTAATCACGATATAGCCAGCTGCTGCAAGGGCCGCGTATCCTACCCCGAGCTGGATAAGAGCCAGGAGTACTGCAGGAACCGCAGCGATCGTTGAGCCGATATTCGGGACATACGTCAACAAAAAGGCCAGGAATCCCCAGAGAACAGGAAAATCGACACCGAGGATTGCCAACCAGATCGCAATCAGAATTCCCGTGACCAGACTAATAAGCGACTTGATCACCATATACCGTTTAATATCATCGAAGTATTTTGTGAATCCAGGAAAACTCTGTTGGGAATGGCCTAGAACTGTTCGTAACTTGACAGGAAAACTTGACGCTTCAAGCAAGATGAATGTCACAGTGAGCAAAATGAGAACGATGTTTTTAAACGCCATACCTAAATCCGTAATCATGCGAGCGGTAAAATTCATCACGGTTCCGGGATTGACAGTTCCAAGGAGCATTTTATCAATTCCTCGAATGCCTGCTTTATCCAAAAATGCCTGGATCTTCAATACCTGTTCCTGCAAATGAGCCTGGTAAGCAGGAAGCTTGCTGTAAAAGCTATTCAAGGACACCCCAACCACGCTACCCATCATCAGAAGGATCAAAATCATGCATGAAATGACCAGTAAAACTGCAACGACTGAGGGAATACGTTTCCGCTCGAGCCAGAGCACCGGCGATGTCGCGATCACGGCAAGGAAAACCGCGACAAGTATGGAGACCAGAACCGACTGTGCCTGATTGATACCTGCGACAATAATGACGAGCGCTGCCGCATTAATAAGGATTCGCGTTCCTCCATCCAAAGCGACCTTATCCATCATAGGGAAACACCTCTTGATTAGAATTTGAAATGAATGGTTCGATTCGACAAGTACTGGAATACGAGGGATCATATTCCATCTCTCTCATTCGTGCAAGAATTTTGGGATAGCGTGGATACACCTGCAGGCTTCGGGGAAAGGGATCTTTGAAATAAACCGTGGCAAAAAAAAACGGAAGACAGCTGCCCATTGACTTTAAAGTTCAGATGACCGGAGTTTTGCACGAATCGCTTCCAAATCCTTTTTATAGCGACTGCCATCTCCGTAATCCAGAAAATCCCGATACCGTGAATGGGCTCCTGCTACCGGACGGGCATGTTTGATGGGACAGAAATATTGTTCTGTTCTGGACGCAATCTCGCGCGCATAAGCGACCAATCCATTGGCATAACCACAGTAATTGCAGTTAAGCCTCTCAATGCCGTTGAGGTAACCCAGTTTTCCCCGGTCCAGCACCACGTACCGCTTACGATCCACTTTTGCAATACGATACACGGGGAAACAGATCGTCTGGTAAACCCAAATCCAGAAGTCCAGCAGAATCAGGGGAATAAAGAGGGAATAGAGAACCGGGGCGATCAGAAGACTGGCCAGAGAAGACTCCCACAAGAAAGCGATGACACCCTGTCGAAACTTTTTATGGAGGGTCCTCGCCTCTTGTTCGAAAGCGATCTTCCCTGTTTCAATTCGGTATTGGAACCTGAGATGTTGTTCTTTGATTCCCCTTTCAATTTCCCTTTCAAGCTCTTCTTCCAACAGGACAATCCTGGACACTATTTCTGAAATTTTGTTTTTCAAAAGGGCCTTTCTTTTGCGAGTTCATTGAGGCGGTCGGGATAAACTGGCAAAGGACTAAAGTTTGTAGGTTTTTCGATCATTTCTTCATTTTAGGCCTTTAATTAGGAGAATAACACTCAATTTGAGAAACACCATCATCCAGCGCGTTCCTTCAGTGCGGGAACCATGCCGCCCGGCTTTCTGGAAAGCTCAGTCAATCAGGTATTCAGACTTTCAATACCTTTGAACGAATCGTCCACCTTCAATCAGGTTTACCTTGTGAACTTTCCCGAAGTCTGGTAAAAGAAAGTCTTACCCGATCAACCGCGTGATATCATAAAAGAATGAGGAATACCAAAATTGTCTGCACAATTGGTCCGGCGATATCCAGTCAAAAGATGCTGAGAGGTATGATTTCCGCCGGAATGGACGTTGCCCGGTTGAATTTTTCTCATGGAGATCCACGCCAGTTTGAAAAATGGATACAGATTATTCGAGAAGAAGCCGCTTCTCTGGAAAAGACGGTTGCGATCCTTCAGGATTTACCTGGACCTAAAATACGGATTGGAACCGTCAAGGCGGGGGAAGTTCTTCTCAAATCCGGATCCAGGTTTATTCTGAGAACCGAAGCCGACGAAGGATCAGAAAGATCTGTCCGGATCAATTACGCCAGACTTCCCGGGGAAGTTGCAGTGGGCGATCCGATCTTTATAGATGATGGTCATATCCGGTTGAAAGTAATCCGAGTCTCTTCCAGCGAAATTGAAACCGAAGTGATCGCGGGCGGAAAACTCAGAAGCGAACAGGGTATCAATGTTCCCGAAACAAATCTTTCAATGCCAGCAATTTCACAACACGATTTAAGTCAACTCGATTTCGGCCTGGCACAGGATGTGGACTGGGTAGCACTTTCATTTGTCCGAAAAGGTGAAGATGTCGAGGAGGTAAGATCGTATTGTCAGGCCAGAGGAAAATATCCTAAACTGATGGCCAAAATTGAGAGGCGCGAAGCCATGCTTCATCTGGAAGAGATTCTTCGCAGCAGCGATGGGGTCATGGTGGCGCGGGGTGACCTGGGGGTAGAAATTCCAGTGGAGCAGGTCCCTCTGGCCCAGAAAAAGATCATAGAATTAGCCAATCGCATGGGAAAACCTGTCGTAACGGCCACTCAAATGCTGGAATCGATGGTCGAGCAGCCCTGGCCGACACGCGCGGAGGTTGCAGATGTAGCCAATGCAGTGTTAGACGGAACAGATGCGGTCATG
Organism: Nitrospirota bacterium; assembly: GCA_016194305.1. Lineage (NCBI taxonomy): Bacteria > Pseudomonadati > Nitrospirota > Nitrospirota bacterium. The sequence goes on from JACQBW010000033.1 coordinate 15,133, forward strand.
TTGTCCCAGGAGACCGCTATCGGGAAATATCCTTTACAGGCTATTGGCATTATGGATCGTGTCATTTTGGAACTGGAAAATCATCGTAAGAAGAATCCCCAGGAAGAAAGACGAAAAGATCAGGTCATGGAAATTTCGGAAGGAGTGACCAACGGGGCCTGTTATATTGCAAATCAAATTAATGCAGGTGCAATTGTTGCGGTCAGCCATTCCGGCAAGATCGCCCAACGCCTTTCTTCAGCGAGACCTCATGTTCCCATCGTCGCTTTGACCGATGACAAAAGAGAATGCCGGCAGCTTGTCATCTATCGGGGGATCTTTCCGCTCCTTTTAAAAGACCTGGCAGGGATTGATCAGGATCCCAAATCCATATTTGACCTGATTCAGAAAAAGGGATTGATCCGTCCCGATGAAGCCATTATCTTCACGGGAGTCCTCTCAGCCAAAAAAACGGAGTCCGCGAATTTCATACGGGTATTTCATAATGAAAAATTAGAAGGCTGACTCTGTCCTTCTAACGTGTCTAACCTCTTCGACAGCAGGAATCTTTTTTCTTATTGGTTTTTTTTTCTGAACCGGGCCAGCCATTCCTTGTCTGTCCGCCTGGGATGTGAGGTCGCGCACGGCTCCAGAACATTCAGAAGAAAATGGGATGAAAATCGACTCCGGATCTCCTGAACAGTGGTGCCAAATGGAGGTCCGTCGATATTTTCGATATCGTAGAATAACGCGAACAATTCTCCTCCCGGCCGTAGAAGCCGATGCGCGCTCCGGACATAATCGGCTCTTCTAATCGGTTCAATCGCGCAGTAACAGGTCTGTTCCAAAATTGCGTCAAAGGACTCCTCGTACCGGGACGGAAGATCCAAGAAATCCGCCTGTGCCAAATGAGCGGAGAGCGCCGCTTCGGAAAGTCTTTCTTTGAGAATCTGAATGGCTTCGCCGGTGAAGTCAATCGCAGTGACGTCAAATCCTTCCCTGGCAAAGTAGAGTACTTCGTGCCCTTTTCCTGCTCCGGGGATCGCCAGGCGACCTTTGTTCATTTCACCCTTTTGAAAGAGACGAACAAATGGAGGAGAGGGTTCGCCCAGATCCCATGCGGTATTCTTTTCCTGGTAATACTGACTCCAGCTTTGGTCCTGTAAAGGTGCGTTTCCTGTCGTGGGACTTCGAAAGGTCTGCACCATTTCTTTTAAGAAAAGGCGGATTTCATCGGTCAATTCGGGCTCCCTTTCACCCGACGGAAGGATCCAGTGGACCTGTCGCAAGTTGGAAGAAATCGTGCGGGGGGGCTGGTCCGTCTGATCCGAAATGGTCACCAGAAGATCCGGTTTCTCCAATTCGTTCACGGATTCATTTTGAACCTCGAACGTGAAAAGATCTGATTCCTCTTCAGAAAGACTCTCCCATGCCAGCCGGCTTAAGCGGGTATTTTCAGGCGACGAAAGTTGAATTTTGAATCGACCCGATGCAGAACCCTTGCCTATTTTCACGTTTTCAGCTGGGCCATCTGTTCAACGACTTGCACCAGGGACGCAAAATCGAATTCATCCAGACCCTGGGACCTTGCGAAATCAAAAAGTCCATCGACGACCAAGGTCACTGGCAGTGGAACTTCAAGCCTTCTTGCTTCGACAACGGCAAGCCGGATATCCTTGGCCATATGTTTAAGCGAGAAATGCGTTTCAAAATCTCGATTGAGCGCGGCCTCCCCCTTCATCTTCAAAAGGGGAGAGGCCAAGGCGCTCTGATTTAATACTTCAAGGATCCTTTCGGGCGAAAGGCCTGCTTTTCGACCAAGTGTAAATCCTTCAAAGAAGGCTTCCATAGCTCCCGCCATTGAAAGGTTATTGACCAGTTTCATCATAGCTCCCTTTCCAACTTCACCCATATGGACAATCTTCTTGGAAAGCGGTGTTAAAACCGGAAGAAGCGTCTCGAGATCATCTTTTTCCCCGCCCACCATGAGCACCAGTTCTCCTCTCGCGGCGGCCAATTTACTTCCGGTTACAGGGGCCTCCAGAAAATGAGCTCCCTTCTGGTAAAAAGCATGCCAGAGCCTTTTTGATGTATTCGGATCGATTGTCGTCATATCGACATGATAGGCGCCACGACGGATCCCCTCAAGTACACCCCCCTTTTCCAGAATGACCTCTTTGACGGAAGCGGGATCCCCGAGCATTGTTATACTGACATCGCATTGTGATACCGTCTCGGAAGGCGTTCTTGCCTCTATTGCGCCCAGAGATATCAACTCCCTGGCTTTGCCGGGGGTCCTGTTATAGACTGTCAGATGATATCCGGCGCCGAGGAGCCTCTTGCACATACCGGTCCCCATGATCCCCAATCCCAAGAATCCTATCTTTCTCATACGGAATCTCTCCTCATTTTTACTCAATACGCCTCTGATCCAGAATATAGGCCGGGGCCAAAAAATCGGGAAAGTACGATTCCTTGACTTTTCGCAAGGAATCCAGTCCGGAGTCATCCATCACATTAATCCAATGATAGCGGTCCATTTCCTCACAAAAAGTTCTGAAAATATACTGCGCAAGACCTTTGACTGAAAGCTCGGTCACTTCGGCAATCACGATCAGTGTGGATGCGTTTAGTTCCGCACCGAAAATATATCCCCTGATTTCCGATTCAATCCAGACGACGCGTCCAATCAGGCCGAGCATTTCGAACTCATTCATCATCCGCTGGTGAGCCTTTCGGCTATCCTCCAGCAGGCAGGCTTCATAGTCATCTTCCTCATGGGTTAGGTTCCTTTTCTTCTTCTCCATCCATTGATCATAGAGCTCAAGACAGCGGGTGAGATCTTTCGTTGAAAAAGGAAGATAGCGGGGTCGATGTTGTTTTGTGAAGGAATTGAAGGGATTTCTCTTTCCCTTATAACGGTTACCTTTCAACTCGCTCAATTTTAACCTGTCATAAAGGTAATCCCAGCTCTTTAATTTCCTGTTAAATCGCCATAAATCGAGATCAGAACAATCCGTCAAGTCCAGATTCTCAATCCGGCCGTTGAGAGGATCGTCATTCAGCCGGTTCAACATTTCAAATGCCGTTGCCGCCGTTTCTTTTAAAGGGACCTCCCCGAGAGGAGGAATCGGCATATACCAGAATCGGTCATAGCGAGCAAACAGGTAGTAGACCTGATTTTGAACCGACCAGAAATAGTCAAAAAAGTCTTTCCAGACCCAAATTAACGGAAAGGACTGGGCAGAAAGGAAAGACCTTTTTTTTTTAACAGGTTTTCAAAAAGAGATCTTTCTTCGAGCGACAGCGGAATTAGACCTGCTATTTCCTTTCCCTGTTGATCCATATTCCCCGTCTAAATTGCACCCAAAATGATGACATCATCCTGGAAGGGTCCGATCAGGTCCATATTTTTCTGAAACGTTTCACGATACGGAGGAGTTCCGAGAAGTTTTAGCAACTCCATTCCGTAAGCTTCGACGACGGATTGATTCAAGGGATCCCTGATAAAGGGGCATTTCGTGTCGATTCCAAGTACAGTCTCCTCGTTAGTGATACTTTTCATGACAGCAAAAGGGTAAAGGCGACAATCTAAGGGACGGTCTGGATAAATTGCGCACTCCTGAGTTCTCGGATCAAAGGAAGGACAGATACACCCTTCCTGATGACCCGGGCTCACCACATTCAGAGGAAATGGGATGAGTTGAACCCGTCCGACGTTGCCCGACTTGAATGCATCGGGAGACAATCCCGCTTTGATCGCCTGTTTCACCTCGTCGGAGGTAAAATAGGGAGCCAGGGGAGAATCCGCCTCAGGGAAACGACAGCAGATGTCACACTGTAGACAGAGTTCAGAGGGAACCATGGATTCAAATCGGAAATTTGTCATCCTGACATTCTTAGAATTTCAACTGCAAAAAAGCCTTTAATCGCTTCGACCGGCGGAACGGACTTTTTAAGCAAAATCTTGACGCTCCTGATCTTAAACCCTTTTAACAATTCCGACGCAATCTCCTCCGCCATCGTTTCAAGTAACACAAAGGATTTTGATTTGCCAACCGAAACAACGAGGTGGGACACCGCTTCATAGTCCACCGTCTCTTCAAGACGGTCCGAACCGGCCGCGGGTCTCAAGTTCAGCCCAAGCTCGACCGAGACTGAAAATCTCTGGAGGGCACTCCGCTCTGAATGAGGAACTCCGCAGTGCCCTAGAAATTCGATGGCATCAATCAGAATCTTATCTTCGGAGGCGGGCATCTTCTTCAGGAGATATTCCCTCGTTTCATCGTCTGTTGCAGCTGAAAATGGAGCAGGTTAGTCACCACTTCACCTTCCACAATATGTTTATCGATTATTTTTTTTACTGATCCGAGTTCCACATTGCAATACCAGGTTCCCTCCGGATAGATCACAACATTCACACCATATTTGCATTGATCGAAGCACCCTGACTTATTAACCTTTACATCGCAATTAAAAAGCTTTCTTTCCATCAATTGTTTTCTGAACTCCGCCCTGATCTCCTCTGATCCCTTTTGAAAACAATCATTTCCCTGGCAGACAAAAATATGCCTTGAATATGCTTCCATCCTATTTTTCCTATTCCACATGCTCTTCTTAAGTTTTGCTGATTATACCTGAGCTTGTTTTTCTGTGCAATGGCTTCATCTGGACCGGAGATCCATCCTCCGCTGAGGGATGGATTTCATTCCACAATGTCGGCTTGTTTAATCTCTTTTTTTTAAATACAATATGGTTAATGGCCTGTTGAATAATATGGAAGATCCCATTGACCCGTTTCTTTAAACAGCTCCCAAAGTTATCTTCCGTCTCCACGATTATCGCCCTGATCATCTTGATCGGAGGCACTTTTTTCGCGCTGATAATCGCAGGATTCTCGTACCGCATTCAGCATACGGCTGAAACGGAAAGTTTTCTAAGCAGTGCCCATCGGATCACTGATCAGATGGGAAATTTCGCCGCGATGCTCCTGAAGAAGAAGGACACTCCCGCTCTCCAGAAAATGATTGAACAGTTCGGTCAGGAAGATATTATCTTCTTTTCTGCGATCCTGGACAAAAATCTCAAAGTGATTGCTTCCAAACAAAATGGAGTGATCGGATTGCCGATTGCAGACCTTTCCAGAAACTATTTTCGGAATGACGAACTTCGACAGGCCTTTCTTGAAAATAGAGGAGAAGTGATTTTCAAGCCAAAGGAAAATCTTTTTGAGCTGGTCTCTCCAATACGCCTAAACCAGAATGGACCGGTTGAATTTATCCTGGTTACGACTTTCCTGGACAGCGATGTCTTATCTGAACCGAAAGCCCGCTTCTGGTCGTATCTTAAGCTGGCTTCAGCTTTAACCGCCGTTGCCATGATCATTTTTTACTTTTTACTCCGCAAAATTATTGCCTTGCCGCTGAATCGACTGATCCACGCAACAGAAAGACTGGGGGAGGGAGATTTAGGCATTCAGATTCCCGTCAAATCAAACTATGAAATTAGAAAATTAACCAAACTCTTTAATCAGGTCTCCCAGTCGCTTGCAAGTCAGCAGAACGCTCTCAAGGCCTCTGAAGAAAGGTATCTTAACATTTTCCATTTCTTTCCTCTCCCGCTTGTCCTGATCGATGCCAAAGGGACCATCCTGAATGTCAATTCTGCCTATCTCTCGCAAAGGAAAAGTCCCATCTATCTTAAGGAATGGAACCAAAAACCCGTCATTGAAATTCCCTTGATTCAACTGGGTCTTTTCAAAAACGAAATTCGGCAACTCCTCGAAAAGGGAATTCCTTTCAAGCTCTGGAAAGTATCCGTACCGATCAAGGAAAGAACGAACCCGTTAACCTTTAATATCAGTGGTATGCCGCTGTTTGATGCCCAGGGCCGGTTTGATGGAGCCATTCTCGCGATGGAAGACATCACACTTCAGCACAATCTTGAAAACCAGCTTATCCAGTCCCAAAAACTGGAAAGCCTCGGAGTCTTGTCAGGAGGCATTGCCCATGATTTCAATAATATCTTAACGGGAATTCTGGGATATGCCCAACTCCTGAGAGAACAACTCCCATCAGATGATTTCAGCCAGAAAGCATTAAAAGTAATTGAGAAATCGTCATTTCGGGCCAGGGATCTGGTTCAACAAATGATCGGTTTTGCAAGCTGGCATCCCCTTTCCAAGGCAAGAATGGAGGTGAATGCATTCGTGTTTAATGTCAGTGCTATTTTTCAAAAAAGTCTCGATAAAGAAATTCTGATCCGAACGGAGCTTTCTGACAAACCATTTTGGATCATGGCAGACGAAAATCAGCTTCATCAAGCACTTTTGAACCTCTGCATCAATGCCAGGGATGCCCTCCTGAATGAGGGGGGCCAAATCAGAATTCGGACTGAACATAAAAAGCTTCCCCTGGAATCAGACCTGGCCATCTTGAGGGATTATGTAGAAATAACGGTTCAGGACAACGGGGTCGGAATTGAAACGGATATTTTGGAACATATTTTTGAACCCTTTTTTACGACAAAAGATGTCGGGAAAGGGACGGGCCTCGGATTGTCCGTGACCTATGGTATTGTCAAAGCCAATGACGGGAAAATTACCGTTTCTTCGGAACCCCAAAAAGGAACTTCCTTTACGCTCACTTTCCCCCTGCTGAATGAAGTGTGACGTTGTTTTCACTCCTTAAATTATATATAATCAGGCCGATTAATTCCGTATTTCCTGATAACCTCGTAGGAGTCACTTTATGGCCTCCATGGATATTGAATCGCATCTAAAAGAAAAGCGCGTCTTTAAACCGTCTTCTCTCTTTTCAAAATCGGCCCATATTAAGAGCTTAAAAAACTACAAAGCACTTTATCAGCAGGCCGAGAAGAATCCGGAAAAGTTCTGGGGAAACCTGGCCAAGGAGCTTGATTGGTTTACACCCTGGAAGAAAGTACTTCAGTGGAAAGAACCTTTTGCGAAGTGGTTTGTCGGCGGAAAATTGAATGTTTCCTATAACTGCCTTGATCGCCATATTAAAACATGGCGAAAAAATAAAGCGGCTATTATCTGGGAAGGAGAGCCCGGTGATACGAGAACGCTCACCTATCAGGAGCTTTATCGCGAAGTCTGCAAGTTTTCCAATGTCTTGAAAAAACTGGCCGTTAAAAAGGGAGACCGGGTGGCGATTTACATGCCCATGATTCCGGAACTGGCTATTGCCATGTTGGGTTGCGCCCGGATTGGAGCAACCCATTCGATTATCTTTGGAGGATTTTCTTCCGAAGCGCTTAAAGACCGTATACTGGATGCGGAAGCGAAAATCGTTGTCACAGCAGACGGAGGGTATCGAAAAGGAACCCTCGTCCCTTTGAAGGAGAATGTGGACCAGGCGCTCAAGTCAGTTCCATTTGCGGTTAAAGTCATTGTATATCAAAGAACACAAACTCCGACTCAGATGCTTCAAGGAAGAGACTATGACTGGAATGTGCTCATGACAGAGTCGTCCGAACAATGCAAGGCAGAGAAACTCGATTCGGAGCATCCCCTTTTTATACTCTACACCAGCGGTACGACAGGTAAACCGAAGGGCGTCGTTCATTCTACGGCCGGTTACCTTCTCGGCGCTGCGATTACCAGCAAATGGGTCTTTGACCTCAAAGATGAAGACACTTACTGGTGTACTGCCGATATCGGCTGGGTGACCGGTCATAGTTATGTCGTATACGGCCCCCTTGCCAACGGCGCGACCACCCTGATGTTTGAAGGGGCTCCGAACTATCCCAAACCGGACAGGCTTTGGCAGATTATTGAAAGATACAAAGTCAATGTCTTTTATACGGCTCCAACAGCGATTCGAGCACTGATAAAAAGCGGCGATGAATGGCCCCTGAATCGTGATTTAAGCAGTCTGAGACTTCTCGGAACGGTTGGTGAGCCGATCAATCCGGAGGCCTGGATGTGGTACCATACCGTTATCGGCAAGAAACGTTGTCCCATCGTGGATACCTGGTGGCAGACCGAAACCGGTTCAATTTTGATTACCCCCCTGCCTGGAGCAACGCCAACCAAACCGGGATCAGCCACACTCCCCCTCCCGGGAATTATGGCTGATGTGGTCAATAAGGCCGGAAATCCTGTTGAACCCAATCAGGGGGGCTATCTGGTCATCAAGAGGCCCTGGCCGAGTATGATGAGAACCATCTACAAAGATCCGGAAAGATTTAAACAACAATACTGGTCCCAGTTTAAGGGAATGTATTTCACCGGAGATGGTGCAAGGCGCGATAAAGATGGCTACTTCTGGGTTATGGGCCGAGTCGATGATGTGATCAATGTTGCAGGGCACCGGTTAGGAACCATGGAAATAGAAAGTGCCCTGGTCAGTCATTCCGCGGTTGCCGAAGCTTCAGTCGTAGGAAGGCCCGATTCTTTGAAGGGAACCGCGATTGTAGCGTTTGTAACATTAAAAGCCACTTCCAAGCAGAGTGATGACCTTAAGAATGAATTGCGCCAACATGTCGTAAAAGAAATCGGCGCCATTGCAAGACCCGACGAAATCCGATTCACGGAAAACCTTCCCAAGACAAGGAGCGGAAAAATCATGCGCAGGCTCCTGAGAGATATTGCAGCTAATCATCAGACACTGGGAGATACTTCCACGCTGGAGGATATTTCCGTACTGGCGAAACTTCGGGAAGATGAAGAATAGAACCAGGAGTGACTGTAAGGGATGATGAGACAACATATCCTTGTAACAGGTAGAGTGCAGGGCGTCGGATATCGAAAATTTGTTGTCAGCCATGCTCTTCGACTGAATCTTTCCGGTTATTGCAAAAACCTCCCTTCCGGAGATGTTGAAATCGCTGTTGAGGGACATTCCGACAAGATCCAGGAATTGATCAGAGAACTTCATATCGGGCCTCCCCGGGCAGAAGTTGACAAGGTGATCGTGACCTCTCCCCTTGCGCTTCTATACGAAACCTCCTTTGTTATTCGCGACTAGAATGATTCAATTGGGTTGCGAATACGTTGGAAAACCCGTTATACTTTTAAAAACATTTATTAATGCATCGGATGAAATAAGGATTGCTTGAATGAAGCTAGAGGGAAAGATTGCGCTGATTACCGGAGGAGGAAGAGGAATCGGAAAGGCCCTTGCAAAGACTTTTGCAAGAGAAGGGGCCAAAGTGGTAATCTGCTCCCGATCGGGTCAGGAATTAAAAGAAACCGAAAAAGAAATCAAAAATGAAGGGAAAGAGGCCTTAATTCACGTTGCTGATATTACTTCAATCCGCGAGGTGCAGAGACTATTCAAAACCATCAAGTCATATTATGGACTGGTCGATATCCTTATTAACAATGCGTCGATACTGGGTCCAAAGACAGACATTCTTTCCTACCCGTATCAGGAATGGCTAAAAGTCATCGATATCAATTTAACGGGTGTCTTTAACGTAACCCAATCGGCATTAAAACAGATGATTTTGAAAAAATCAGGATGTATCGTCAATATCTCGTCCGGTGTAGGTAAGAAAGGAAAGGCACAATGGGGAGCCTATGCTGTCTCCAAATTCGGGGTAGAGGGTCTGACACAGGTTCTAGCCGAGGAGGTCTCTCCGTATCACATCCGGGTCTTCTCATTGAATCCAGGTCCCACGAGAACTCAGATGAGGGCCGAAGCCTGCCCGGACGAAGATCCCATGTCCCTCCCCCCTCCCGAAAAGATTGCTGAAACCTGTCTCGGTCTCGTCTGCACGGGAACTCAGGCCGACTCCGGAAAATCATTTGACGCAGCGGATCTCATGTCCACCCATTCCACTTAGAAAATCAGGGCTTTATCTTTTTTGAATCGCAATCTGATTTCGCCAGTAATTCAATAAGTCTTCCAGTGTCTTTTTGAGCGGAATCGCAGGATTCCAACCGGTCTCCTTTTTGAGTTTTGAGCAATCCCCAATCTGAACCGGCGAGTCAGATCTTCGCATTTTGGTAGGATTGGTCCTGATTTCAATCGGAACTTTGGCCATTCCGAGCAGCATGCTTAAGATTTTGTGGATGGGTACGGCCTCTTCGGAGGAGACATGGTAAACTTCTCCGGCTCTTCCTTTTTCAATTAACAGTCCATAGGCACGAACCATATCCCGGACATCCGTAAAATCCCGTTTCGAGTCGAGATTGCCGACTTCGATGAACGGCTCCTGTAATTTTTCTTCAATTCTGGCAATTTGCCATGCAAAGTCAGAGCAGACGAATTTAGGGCTCTGGCGTGGACCAATGTGATTAAAGGGCCGAACCCTTATGATGGGAAGGTTATAAGCATAAAAATAGTGATATCCGATCAGGTCAGCAGTAGCCTTGCTTAATCCGTAAGGATGAATCGGACGCAGAATTCTCTCTTCCGTCAGCGGCATCTCTTCTTCCCCGGGTATCCCATAAACATCCGCGGACAGAACTGAAAGAATCCATGGATTTAGTCTGCTTCGGACAACGGCTTCGTAAAGATTCATCGTACCGAGTGCGTTGACAGAAAAGGCCTCTTTCGGATTCTGCCATGCATCGACCACAAAGGCCATTCCTGCCAGATGATAGATTTCATCGGGAGAAATCTCCCTGATAATTTGATATATCTCTTCACTTTCCTGAATCAGGCATGGCCGCAAGATCAGTTTTTCTCTTATCCCTTCAAGAAGTCCCAGCGATTCGTCTTCAAGATAGGTGCCATAAACTTCTTTGCCGGTCGAGAGGAGAAATTCCGCCAAATGACTTCCCACAAAACCCGATATTCCTGTAATAAGCACCTTCTTCATCCGCTGGTCGTCTCCACTCATGCCCTCTTTTTCAGTAACTCCTGATAAACCACTCTGACTTTTTGAACCAATGGACCCCATCTAAAATGCTCTTCCACTTTTTTAAATCCATTCAGACCATACTCCTCCCGAAGCTCGGGATGGGACAGGAGAAACTTTATCTTTTCAGCGAGTTCGCCGACATGGCCCGGTTCAGCCAAAAGGCCATTTTTGTGGTTATCGACTAACACCCTGACTCCAGGCAAGGACGAAGCGACAACCGGCCGTGCGCAAGCCATCGCTTCGAGAAGGACAATGCCAAACGCTTCAGAACGATTGACAGAAGGGAGCACTGCTATATCGGCAAGATTATAATAATCTGGAAGTTCATCATCGGAAACCCCTTGGGCAAAAATAACCTGATTCGACAATCCTTCATTTTTTGCCGCGTTTCGGTAATGGGGAATCAGGTTTCCATTCCCGACGATTACTAATTTTATTTCTTTCATTTTCAGCTTTCCGACGGCTGAAATGAGCAGGGAGACGCCTTTAAAGTGATGGGCACGATCCAACCCTCCTACAAAGAGCAGGACTTTGTCATCCGAGGAAAATTTGAAGCGGGAAACCAGGCTGTCACTTTTTTTTCTCGGATGAAATCGGGAAGCAACCCCGTAAGGAATATGATATACCGGTTTCTCCCTTACGAAAGGAGCGATCAGGCTCGATTCTCCATACTCGCGGGTGGCAAAAATAACCCCATCGGCAGTGCTTGCCAGAAGAGGCAATATCGTCTTTCCATATCCCTTGAAAACAAGCTTCAGGATTCCAGATCCCAGGACATCCATATGATAGCTCAAAACGATTTTGGGCGACCGTACAAGAATCCATTTAAGAAAAAGGAGCCATTCGGCACCGCCAAAAAATGGATAATGAAGGTGAATCAGATCAAATGAGGAGAGCTTTAACAAGGCCTGTGGAACCAATGCTGCATTACCGTACTTGAACCAAGGGGTCAATCGATTAATTTTGAAACCTGCTGTTTGATCCGAAATCGTTCCTTTCCCTTCATAGTCGGGGGTAAAAATTTCATTCTCGTCTCCAAGAAGAGTCAGTCCCCTGGCATATTCGTTCGCGACATTTCCAATGCCACCTCGATAAGGGGGAAAAGTTGAAACAAGATGGGCTATTCTCATCCTACTCCTGTTCGCCGAAGGCAATGGTTCTGACTCCAACACCAAACCTGTTTAGCAACTGCCCGAATTCTTTTGAAGAGATCTTTCTTTTCACCTGTATTCTGAAACGTTCTTTCCGCATGACTGGAAACATCACCCATGCGCAATAAAAGGACCGGATCAGAATCATCCATCCGGAAATCAGGGAATTTCTTTGAGAAAACTGGCTTGCCATTCCCTTTCCTTTCAAAATGCCATAACCTTGCCACAGATATCGCTTTATCGAATACCACGGAGAAAGAATCAAATAAGGCCAGGGGTAATTCTTCATGATCACCCATCGCCTGTTTCTTTCCACCTGAAAAGCCTTGAAAGAAGAGGTTTCAGAGGAAGATTTGGAGAAATAATGATGAACAACGGCTCGAGGCGAATAGCGACATTGCCAGCCTGCAAGTCTCGCCCTAAATCCTAAATCCGTATCTTCACAATAGGCGAAAAAATGTTCGTCAAAATACCCGATTTCGTCTAGCATCTGCTTTTTGTAAAGGGCCGCGCACCCGCTGGGGAAAATCACCTCTGTTTCCTGATCAAACTGTCCTGTATCTCTTTGCATCCTTCCTCTTCCCCAGCTGATCCCGTCAGGATAGACAAGATGTCCCGTGTTGTCGATAATTTCTTCCTGGTCTCCCAGATAAATACGGGAAGCGACCATTCCGGTTTTATCATTAAACGAAGCCGATTCGACCAGGTTTCGAACCCAGTCCGGTTCGGCCCATGCGTCATTATTGAGTAGAAGAATGTATTCCCCACGGGAGGCGAGTATCCCGATGTTATTTCCGCGGGCAAATCCTTCATTTTTTGAATTGCGGATCCATTTTATTTTTTCTCCATAAATCGAACGTGTCGATTCATAGGATCCGTCTTCCGAATGATTGTCGACGACAATAATTTCAATCGAAGAATAGGATTGATTAAAAAGTGACTCCAGACATTTTTGAAGGGTTTCCTTGCCGTTCCAATTCACAACAATGACTGAAACAAAAGGGGGAATTGTCATTTCACCAATATATTCAAATTGGAATATTCATTCAATCTAAAGTTAAAAAAAAAGCCATGGGTGCAATCCATGGCTTTTATTTGAGAAACAAGTGAAAAATGATTCAGATCTACGGCTTGAAATTTCGAGAAGAGAGTTCAATGGCCTCTTCAATTAACCGGTAGTGATCCTCTTTATTTAAAGATTTTTGAATCAATTTCTCGGTCGTGGAAATCACCAGTTCGGCGGTCGCTTGTTTTACTTCTTTCATCAGCTTTATTTTTTCACGTTCCATCTCCTGGCGGGTCGATACAAGCATTCTTTCAGATTCTTCCCTGGCGCGCTTTTCACTCTCCTCCAGGATCTGCTGGCTCCTGACGCGCGCTTTTTCAAGAATCGCTTCGGCCTCTTTCTTCGACAGCTTTAACCGATTTTCATAGTCAGCCATCAATGTTTTCGCCTCACTCTGGAGCCTTTCTGCCTGTTCCAGGCTCTCCTTTATTTTCTTCTCTCGGATCTCAAGCATTTCCAAAATCGGAGGATAGGCATATTTTGAAAGGACATACCATAATATTCCGAAAGAAACGATTGACCAAAAAAGCAACGGCGTAAAAAAATGGGCATCAAACTGAGGCATATTCTTTTCCTTTTCCTTTAACGACTGTCGAACGGCGCCCTATTTTCTCAAACCCATGACAATAAACGCAATGACAAGTCCGTAAAGGGCAATGGCTTCGACCAGCGCAAATCCGATCCACATATATTTTCCGATCTTTGCTTCTGCCTGGGGCTGTCTGGCCACAGATTCAATCATCTTGCCAAAAATATAACCGATGCCAATCCCAGATCCCGCAAACCCTGCCGCTGCTATTCCCATGCCGATCAATGCTGCCGCTGATGAATCCATTTTGTTCTCCTTCTCTCTTTGAAATGAAATGTTAACCCCTCTAGACGATGCTATCGATGACTCAATGTTCCATTTTTATGGCGTCTCCTAAATAAACGGTAGTCAATATCGTAAAGATATAGGCTTGAATAAACGCAATACCCACTTCCAGCAGATTAATCGCAACGGAAAACCCGAAAGGAAGCCATCCGATCAGAAATCCGAGAGAAATAGCCATCCCTAATAAAACACCCAGGACGGTATGGCCAGCCGTCATATTTGCAAAAAGCCTGACTGCCAGGGAAACAGGCCTGGCAAGTTGACTCACGATTTCAATTGGAATCATCAGGGGAAGGAGCCAGCCGGGCGTTCCAGGAGGAATCAAAATATGGAGAAATCCGAATCCATGATACAGAAAACCAACCCCGATGCTGATCAAATAAACCAGCGCCGCAAATCCTGCTGTCACAATGAGCTGGCTAGTCACGGTATAGAATCCGGGAATGAGTCCCAGCAAGTTTGAAAAAAGAATAAAAAAGAAAAGGGTGGCCACAAACGGAACAAACTTCAATCCCTTTTCTCCCATATTTTCAAGCACCATGTTTCTTAGAAATTCCATTGCGATTTCAGCAAGATTCTGAAATTTTCCTGGAATGAGCCTGACGGATCTACCCGCCGCCATAAAAAAGAGTATCACCGAGGCGCTCACCAGCCACATCATTAACACCGCCTTATTGATGGAAATATCAAAAATCCCCAGATGAAGACTCAGAATATTATAAAGCTGAAAATGTTCTAATGGATTATGTTCCATGGCACCTATTCTTGTTTTTTTTCGGGATCTGCAGATTCCTCTTTTTGGAGCGCGGTCACAAATCGATATATATTTAAGAACCCTGCGGCCGCGCCCAGCAGGACCCCGCCTGTCAAAAACCAGGGTGAGGTATTGAAATATCGGTCGGCCGCATACCCCAAACCGGTTCCCAGCAGGGTCGCCGCAACCAATTCGACACCGATTCTGGCAGCATAAGAAAGGCCTTTATAAAAGGGATCTCCTTCTTTAACCACCCTGCCTCCGCCTGGTGAAATGTCCAGAAATAAAATCACGATAGTTAACCAAAAAATGGAAGGAAATGTCAAGAAAAAGAATCGGATTGGGAGGGTATTTTTTGATCAAATCGAACCCCTAACCAGAGAATTGTACCCAGGAAAGCGGCAGCAGCGGCTACCGTCAGAGCGATGTGCCAGCCATATCGTTCTCCCAGCCAAGGGGTTAGCGTGGGAGAAAGGGTTCCCCCTAAATTCGCCCCCATATTCATCAGTCCGGATAGCGCTCCGGAATGCTCCTTTGAGAGATCAATCGTACTCGACCAGAAAGCCCCGACGGTCCCGTAAAGGATCCCCGCGCCGAACGAAAGGAGAACAATGGCCCAGTACGGATTTGTCGTAATCGCTCCGGAATAAATCAAAAGCGAAGTCATCAACATTCCTCCCGCTCCGATGCCTCTTCTCCCTATATTCGGTCCATACCGCCTTGTCGCTCTGTCTGTCATCCAGCCTCCGAGAGGACAAAAAATGGCCATTGCCAGAAAGGGCGATGAAGCTAAAAAAGAACCTTTTAAGACCGTAAAGTGCCTTACATTGACCAGGTAGAGAAAGAACCATGAGAGATAAATATACGCGATATAACCGAGCATCGTGTAGCTGAGCGTCAGATACCATACCGACGGCATCTTAAGGAGAATACGAAACGACTTTTCATCGGATTTTTTGGCAGATTCCGAATCCGGATACGCAGAAGAAACAATCCATGCCAGTTCTTCATGATTAACGCCCGAATGTTGGCGAGGATCATCCCTTGCCATCAAGTACCACCCGGCTGCTACGATCAGACCGGCAGCCCCGGTCACATAAAAGGCCGCTTTCCATCCATATTGAGTCATCATCCACGCAACGGCCGGAGGCGTAATGGCCGAACCCAATCCGATTCCTCCAATTGCGACACCCATGCCGATTCCTCTCTCCGAACCGGGAAACCAGTTTGCCACTGTCCGGTTAAAATTGGGCAGCGCGGCGGCTTCTCCTGTTCCGATTAAAAAACGGATCACCATCAACGTGCCAAAGAGTCCTAAAAAGGAAACTAAAAAAAGACGGTCAGCCAATGCAGTTAGGATCGTAAAAATTGACCACCAGAGGAGAGCAAGCGTAAGCACAATTCGGGATCCCCAAATATCTCCCAGCCATCCCCCCGGGATTTGAAAGAGCGCATAACCCAAAACAAATGCGGAGAAAAGCGCTCCGATCTCGATCGAGGATATTCCCAATGCGGGCATCATTTCCTGGCCCGCCACAGAAATATTGACCCGGTCCACATAGGTAATAACGCTGATGATAAAAAGCCACGACAATATTTTCCAACGGACACCGCTTTTTTTATTTTTTACCATAATTCGAAGGAATCTGTTATTTTATATTTTATGACGAACGTCCTGGATGTCCAGAATCTGGATAAGAAATATGCCTATAAACCGGTTCTTGATCATGCCACCTTTACCATCGGAGAGCAAGAAAAAGTCGGGTTTGTGGGCCAAAATGGAAGCGGAAAGTCGACTCTGTTTAGAATTGTGGCCGCACTGGAGTCCAAAGATAGTGGCATCCTCTCCTTTAAAAAGGAGACCTCGTTGGGATATCTGGCCCAGGATCCGGTTCTCAATGCGGATCATACGATCGAGCAGGAACTCGAATCTGCACTTCATGCAATTTTAAAAGCGGTTCACCGGTTCGAAGAGATCAATCTCCTCCTCGCGAAGTCTCCCCGGAAAGCGGATTTGGACTGGCTCATCAGGGAACAAGAGGAAGTTTCACACTGGATTTCCCAGCACGGGGGATGGAATCTGGGACATCGCGTCGACGAGATCCTGCGCCATCTCAATATCCCTGACAAAAAGGAAAGGATCGGCAATTTATCCGGTGGGTTAAAAAAAAGAGTCGCCCTCGCGCGGCTGGTTCTGGAAGAACCTTCGCTCCTCCTGTTGGATGAACCGACCAATCACCTCGACGCCGATACGACCCAATGGCTTGAATCCTATCTGATCCGATACCCGGGAGCGGTGATGCTCATCACCCATGACCGCTATTTTCTAGACCGCGTCGTGACACGGATCATCGAAGTTGAAAATGGATCCCTGACTCCCTATCCGGGAAGTTACTCCATCTATGTGGAAAAGAAAGCGGAACGGCTTATTCATGAAGGACGGGCGCAGGGAAGGCTTGTCACCCTTCTAAGAACCGAAACCGCCTGGATTATGCGGGGCGCAAGGGCAAGAACCACCAAATCCAAATCAAGAATCGAACGGTATGGCGAGCTGCAAAAACAGATCAAAGGACCCCAGTCCGGAGGGTTACAGCTCGATTTTCAGAGCAATGCCCGTCTCGGCGACATTATTCTGGAATTGCAGTACCTCACCAAATCGTTTGGTTCAAAACTCCTCTTCAAGGATCTCCTTATATCGATCAAGAAAGGAGACCGGATCGGCATCATCGGGCCCAACGGATCAGGGAAGTCCACGCTTCTAAAGTTAATTCTCAAAGAAGAACTGCCGTCAGGCGGAAACATACTTTTGGGGAAAAATACCCGAATTTCTTATTTTGACCAGCATCGTGAATCGCTTGATCCGGACGCCAGAGTGGAGCTTGCCCTGGGCGAGGGCGCCTGGATCAAATCCGGTGAGGTGACCCAAACCCGAACCGCTTATCTGGAATCATTTCTCTTCTCCTTTTCCGATCAAAAGAAATTGATCCGAACCCTGTCAGGAGGAGAGAAGGCGCGTCTGATTTTGGCAAAACTGATGCTGGAAAACAGCAACTTCCTACTCCTCGACGAGCCCACCAATGATCTGGATATTCCGACTCTACAGCTTCTCGATGAAGCGCTGAACTCTTTCAAAGGATGTGTTCTTATGGTGACTCATGACCGCTATTTCCTGGATAAAGTGGCTACGGGGATCTTAAGTTTTGAATCAGACGGCTCCGTTCACTATATTGAAGGAAACTATGAAATCTATCTGAATTGGAAAACTCGAAAGGAAGTAATCAGGAAAAAGGAACCTAAAAAAGAGGATCCCCGGACGTCTCCGGCGCCTCTCAAGAAAAAGAAGGGACTGACCTTTAATGAACAGCAGGAGCTCAACGCGATCGAAAAAGAGATTGAAAAGATTGAAAGTCGAAAAAAGGAAATTATACGGCGGATGACCCAGCCCGCAGGTTCAAAGCACGCAGAACTCAACGAAATCGGAGAAGAATTTCGTAAAATTGAGAAACTCCTGAGTGAATGTGTTCTCAGGTGGGAGCATCTTGAAACCAAACGTACGGTGGAATAAGAGAGAATCAATTCGAAAAGCGGGTTCCTGAAAATATGTTATATTTAAATCAAGTATTCGGGATTTTTTAATAGAAAAGGGCTCAAGCTCCCGGAAAAATTCTAGAAAGCATCTGCATGGATCAAAAGATAAAATTTGGCCTCCGATTAAAATTTATAGCGATATTCTCACTTCTCTTCCTGATCCAGGGCGCCATCCTTGGAATTTTCTTCATGGTCCGGGAAAAGAGCTCACTCAAAGAGGATCTCAAAGAGCGGGGCATCTCTCTTTCAAAAAGCCTTGCATTTAACAGCGCTTACGGCGTCACGGTGGGAGATTCGGATGTTCTCATGGGATTTCTTCCCGGCGTGCTGAAGGAATCCGACGTCTCTTATGTGGCCATCCTGGACAAAGATGGAAAGGTCCTGGCCCACTCGCAAAAAGATCTTGTTGGAAAGACTGTCACAGATGATGCGGCAAGGATAAATGGTTCGGTTGAATCATCCGTAAATGAACTTACGAATGAAAGAGGGGAAGATCTCTACGAAATCGTTTCTCCGATCCGAAACCGAAGCACCGATGCCCTTATGGCTTCGCAAACAGGACAGGTCAATTCCATCGGTACCGTTAGAATTGGTCTTTCCACCCGAAATCTCAGTGAAAAGATCAGAACCGATCTTCTGCTCACTCTCCTCCTGACGGGTATGATCATTTTAATTGGAAGCTTTCTTGCCTTCATATATGTTAAATCGATTGTTCAGCCGATTGAAGAGATGGCGCTCCTGGCAACAAAAATTGCTGACGGGGATTTCACCCACTCGCTAAATGTGACTTCACGGGATGAAATCGGAGTTCTCGGTCAGGCTTTCATTAAAATGTCCGGAAGCCTGAACGCAATGATCAAAAATATCCGGGAAGTCACCCATAACCTTGCGTCCGCATCCGTACAGATGAAAAAACATTCTGAAACCGTAATGCAAGGAGCCAAAGCACAGGCCTCGAGTGGCGAAACAAGCTCTTCCTCTGTCGTACAAATGAACACGTCCATCCTGGAAATTACCAGCAATGTGGAAGGGCTTTCCCACTCCTCTGAGGCAACCTCCTCCTCAATCCTCCAGATGTCTGCGTCATTTGAAGAAGTCGCCAACACAACTATTCATATGGTTGATCGCGTGGATGAGACCTCCAGTTCCATTACCGAAATGGCCAGCGCTATAAAGGAGGTCGGTCAGAATGTCGAGCAGCTCTCGTTTTCAGCAGAAAAAACTGCGTCTGCGGTGCAAGAAATCAATCTCTCCGTGAAAGAGGTCGAAAGCCATGCCAAAGAATCGGCTTCCCTCTCTGAAAAAGTGTCACTCGATGCGGAAAAACTTGGAATGACTGCGGTTGAAAAAACAATTTATGGTATGAATCAGATCAAAGAGAGCGTTCTATCCTCCGTCACGGTGATCAATAAGCTGGGAGAACGTTCAGAACAGATCGGAAAAGTTCTCACGGTCATTGAACAGGTTACAAAACAGACCAATCTACTGGCCTTAAATGCCGCCATACTCGCGGCGCAGGCTGGCGAACAAGGAAAAGGGTTCGCGGTTGTTGCCGAAGAAATCAAGAATCTGGCAGATCAGACTTCCGGATCTACCCGGGAAATTTCACAGCTCATCAAGGACGTACAAAGAGAGGTTCAGGAAGCGATTCAGGCTTCCCAGTCAGGTTTCAGAACGGTTGAAACAGGTCTTCAATTGTCGCTTGCTGCCCGCGACGCGCTCAAGAAGATTCTGGACAGCTCCAGGCTTTCAAGTTCTATGTCGCAGAATATCGAAAAAGCGACGATCGAACAGACGGGACAGGTCAGTAAAATGAGAGAGGCCATGGAGCAGATCAATAAGATGATTCAGCAGATTTCCGCTGCGACCACACAGCAGAAGAAAGGAAGCGAACAAATACTGAGCAATACCGAAAAAATGCGGGATGCGACCCGCACCGTACAGCGATCTATGCAGGAACAGTCAAAAGGAAGCAAACAAATTACCGAAGCGGTGGAAAACGTCAATGAACGGGTGAAACAGATTTCAAGAGCCATTAAAGAGCAGAAAAAAGGAACCGAAATATTTATGGGTTCCATGGAAAGCATTCAGTCCACTTCATGGGACACTGTAAGCCTGGTTGAAGAAATGAACAAATCGATCCACCTCCTTTCCCAGCAGGCCGAAGTGCTAAAATCTGAAATGGAACGTTTTAAAATTTAATTATTCCCGTCGTCCCAAATCTCTCTTTCCTCTCCCCTTCCATTTGAGTTATGATAGGCTCTTACGATATTTATTTTTCCCATACCTGCAAAGGGATTTTTCATGTCTGATATTCGCGTTCGTTTTGCGCCCAGTCCTACCGGCCATTTGCACATCGGGGGTGTCAGAACCGCCCTGTTTAACTGGCTTTTTGCTCGCCACCACCAGGGCAGATTTATTTTAAGAATCGAAGATACCGATCAGGAGCGCTCTACAGACCAGTCAATTCAGGCAATCCTGGAAGGGATGAATTGGCTCGGTCTGGACTGGGATGAAGGACCTTTCCGCCAGACGGATCGCCTGCCTCTTTACCGTCAACATGCCGACCGTCTCCTTTCTGAAGGGAAAGCTTACCCTTGTTACTGTCTCCCCGAAGAGCTGGATGAGCGCAGAAAAGAGGCCATGAAAAAAGGAAAACCTCCAAAATACGACGGACGATGCCGGAATCTGAATCAGCCAGTGGAAGGGAGAAGACCGGCCCTGAGATTTAAGGCTCCTCTGGAAGGACAAACTGTTTTTCAGGATATGGTCAAAGGAAGAGTTAGTTTTGAAAATCAGCAATTGGATGATTTGATTATCGTGCGTTCAGACGGATGGCCGACCTATAACTTTTGCGTGGTCGTCGATGATGCTTTAATGAAGATTACCCATGTCATACGGGGAGACGACCATTTGAATAATACACCTCGACAGATTATTATGTTTCAGGCTTTTGGCTATGCCCTCCCCCGATTCGGACATGTCTCGATGATTCTCGGTTCAGATAAAGCGCGCCTGTCAAAACGGCACGGGGCGACTTCAATCATGGAATACAAGGCCATGGGATATCTCCCCGAAGCGATGATTAACTATCTCGTCCGTCTCGGGTGGTCCTATCAGGATCAGGAGATTTTTTCACTGCAGGACCTGATACACCATTTCTCAATGGATTCTGTGGGAAGTTCGGCCTCTATTTTCAATCCGGAAAAACTCCTCTGGCTCAATGCTCATTATATTAAACATGGTGAGCCCGAACGAATGGTTCGCCTCATGATGGATCAAATCGAAGCGCTCGGACTGATTGACCCGAAAGGAATTGATCCGGAACATTTAAAAGATACCTATTTCATCTTGAAGGAAAGATCTCGCGATTTGAATGAACTGGTTCGTACCGCCGTAGATTATTTCGTCGATAAAATCAAGATTGACCCGGAGGGAATGAAAAAACTGACACCCGACGCCCTTCCTGTTTTGAGAGAGGTCAAGGAAAGGCTTGCATCGATTCCCGTTGATCATGATCCTCTTGAGAAGATGATCAAAGAGGTGATGGAAACATACGGAAAAAAGATGGGTGAAATCGCTCAACCGCTTCGAATTGCGTTGACGGGAAAAACGGTGAGTCCGGGTATTTTTGAAGTTTTTCGCCTGCTCGGGAAAGAACGTTCGCTACTACGGATTGACCACGCCATACAGATTCTCTCATCAATGGCCTGACAATCGCTTGATCTCTTCGACTCCTTTTTGGATGATGCCAACTGATTCACGGATCTCTTCCAAGGTCGTCTTCCATCCTATTGTCAAAAGAAGAGTCCCCCGCGCCCGAGCCGCCGGAAATCCCAGAGCGGTTAAAATAGACGGGCTATTCAAATTGCCGGACAGGCAACTCGATCCCGTGGCAGCTGCGACACCGTTGGCCGACAAAAACAGGACCAAAGCCTCTCCTTCGATTCCTTTTAAGTGAAAACTGGCATGATATGGGAGACGATGAATCGGATCACCGGTTAACCGGGCATCCGGTATCCTTTTTTGAATCTCCTGAATAAGAACATCTCTCAATGCCTTGAAACTCTCCTGCCGTTTTTTCAGGTTTTCTCGGGCAATTTTTGCCGCAATGCCAAACCCAACGATTCCGGGAACATTTTCTAGCCCTCCTCTCTTCCCTTCTTCCTGATTTCCACCTTCGATCAAACGGTCAATCTTCATTCCTGTTTGAATATAAAGTGCTCCCACCCCTTTAGGACCATAAACCGACTGTGCAGAGAAGGTGTAATAGTGGACCCCCAATTCTCTCACATCGAGCGGCTGGGTGCCTGCCAGAGAAACCCCGTCCGAATGGACAAGGACTCCGGAATCCTTGATCCTTTCAACAATTTCTTTTATCGGCTGTATCGTGCCAATTTCACTCTGGGCATGATGAATTGTAATTAAAACAGTCTGTGGCAGAATCCCTTCCTGAACCTTCTCTGGAGCGACGCGGCCAACCGGATCAACGGGAAGGTAAGTGACTTTTCCTCCGTGTTTTTCCCAGTTTTTCAGGGGTTTCGTGATTGAAACGTGTTCTGTCGAACTGGTCAGAACATGATGACCCCTTTTCAGATAAGCAGAAGGGACCCCACGAATAACCCAGTTATTTCCTTCTGATCCGGATGAAGTAAAAAAGATCTCGTTTGATCTTGCTCCAATGAGTTGAGCGACCTCATTTCTTGCTTCTTCAATCGCCCTTTTTGCCTTTTTTCCGAGAGTATGGAGACTTTGCGGGTTGCCAAATTCGTTTGCGAGAAACGGAGCCATCCCCTCAAAAACTTCAGGAAGGAGAGGAGAACCATTCACATAATCAAGATAAATTTCATTCATCGGAACTATCCGTCATATCGGGTCATTATACCCGTCGTTTTGACTCGTTGACAACCAGGAAACGGCAGTGTTATTTTAAAGGAAGCTCCGGAGATCCTTAATTGAGAAAACTCGCGCTTGCCTTGACCACCCGTCCCGAAGACCCTTCTTCACGGACTACGATCAATTTGGCTAAAGCTGCACTGGAAAAAAAGATTGAAGTCTATCTCTATGTCACAGACGAAGGGGTCTACCACTTAACAGGCTCTCCCCTCTTCGATCTCGTTGCGCAAGGGGCAAAACTCTATGTGTGTGCCTATGGCTGCCAGTCCCGGAATCTTCCCTATGACGACCCCCGTGCCACCTACTGCGGATTGGTCATGCTGGGGAGCCTGATTGAAGGCACCGACCGGTTTATTTCCCTTAACTAGAATGCCCCTCTCGCCCGAAAAACATTCTTTGAAAATCGTGGTCCTGATCAAGACAAACCCATTTGAATCGCCCCGGGGCGTCGAAGCAATCCGAATGGCGCTTGGGCTGGGAAGCGGCGTTCACCAGGTGGAAATTATTCTGATGGGCGATGCACCTTATCTCCTCACGGAGGAACAGGAGAGGATTCTGGATTACGAGACGCTAGAGAAATATATTTCCAGTTTTGAAGATTCCGAAAAACCCTTTTATATTGAAGAGGCATTTTTAAAAAATCATCCCGATTTTGAAACTGTTTATCCATATGCATCGACCACGACAGAAATCATAGCCGATAAAATTTCAGCGGGAGAAAAATTTCTCATCTTCTAAATGGAAAATCAGCTACATATTCTTAAAAAAGAAATTGACGAAAAAGCCCAATTGATCATTCAAAACCTTTCAGAGCGATATCCCGACAAGATTCGAGTCGTTTTGATTCAAGAAGCGATCAGGGTGAAACCTATCTGGAAATGTCAAACTTTTTGCTTGATCGATGTCGCTTCTAGCTCCGTCCCTCAAATGGGAGAATGTGAAGAGATTGGTTATAGCCGGCTCGTCGATCTGATTTTTGAAGCGGATTCGGTTGTGACGTGGTAGGGGAATGAGGTAGAAACCGTTGAGAAGGACTATTTCTTTGCATCCTGGTATTCTTCGTGCCAGGTCATTTGAATCGCTTCCAGAATCTTTTCGTTCGATTTCTTCGGGTCTCCCGTAAATCCGTCAAGGGAGACAATCGACCGGTGCATATCGGTAAAACGGACAGTGAGCGGATCAGTGTCGGGATATTTTTCTACCAGACCGAGGGCGATATCTTCGATATTGCTCCAATCCATGTTTCTTACTCCCTCCGCGTACAATCAGGCAGTTCGACGGTGATGTCACCGTAGATTTTCGCCTGACATCCAAGCCGAGAATCGAGTGTCAGATTTTCGGCCATATCCAGCCGGTCATCCTCATCTTCGGATTTTGGACTCAGATGCTCCAGACCCGCCTTGATAATCACGTGACAGGTGGAACAGGCGCAGACCCCTCCGCAATTGTGCGGAAGGTCAACCCCGTAATTTTCGGCAACATCGAGGATACTTTCTCCTTCCTTGCCCGATGCTTCAATATTCATCGGAAGGAAGAGCACCTTGTAGGTTTTTTCTGTCCCCGCCGTTATTTCTTTATTTTTTTCGATTGAAGTTTCCATGATTCCGTCTATCTATTTAGATTGTTCTTTTGATGTCTTCAATAACATTGGAGAGATAAGTGCGCTGAGAAAGGACATTTCTCAATTCCAGTAGGAGATTTTTTCTTTCGACAGACTTTGCCTGGTCCTTTGCGGGAATGTGATCCCATTTCACGGAAAGCTCCTGAATCTGATCTTCGATCTTCTGAAACCGTCCCTGAAGTACGATGAGTTCGGCACCCAAATAGGTTTTTATCTTTTTCTCTTCGGAAGGATCATCTCCTTTTTTCAAATGATGGATTTCTTCAAGCTTTGAATGAAGGTCGAGAACCTCTTCAAGAAGGTCAGGCGGAACTTGACAGCGAATGCCCTCCGCGTCTCCCAATTCTAGCTGAAAGAGGTATTCTATTTTTGAAATAGGATCCCGGAGCGTCCGATAGGCCTGGTTTAGCGCTGAAGCATTTTCAAGACTTAATTCCTGCTCTTTGGGCGATTTGCCTTGATAAAAATCGGGATGAAATTTTCGGCTCAAAGCATGAAACTGATTTTCAACCTTTTGAGAATCAAACTGGAGTTTCCTTGCCATCCCAAGCAATGAAAAATAATCCAGCAAAGAAGGAATCGGTTGAATTTTACCGCATCGGGTGCAAAAAAACTTCTCCACTTTTCCGAGGCAATCCCAGCATCCGGGCGCCGTTGAAAGAAGCGAATCCTCGCTTCTGACCGCTTCGCTGATCACCTCTCCCCCCCGACTCATCTCTTTTGCCATTCCTTATTTCGTTTCCGCACCGACCGAATTCTTCTCCTGTGCTTTCTTTTGGTAATCCGCCAGAGCCGCTTTGATGGCATCTTCAGCCAAGACAGAGCAATGGATCTTGACCGGAGGAAGATTGAGTTCGTTCACAATTTCGGTGTTTTTGATTTTCAAAGCATCTTCGATCGTTTTTCCTTTAACCCATTCAGTAGCCAGACTGGAGCTCGCAATGGCGCTTCCACAGCCAAATGTCTTAAACCGGGCATCTTCAATGATCCCATCTTCATTAACCTTGATCTGGAGTTTCATCACATCGCCGCATTCAGGAGCCCCGACGATTCCGGTGCCGACATTCTTGTCACTCTTGTCAAAACTTCCCAAATTTCTAGGATTATTATAATGATCAACGACCTTTTCGCTATATGACATTTCTAAACACTCCTTTCCAAAACAGAATTAATGTTGAGTCCATTGAACCTTTGAAAGATCAACCCCTTCTAATGCCATTTCATATAACGGGGACATTCCCCTTAACCGCTTTACTGCCTGAACGGTTCTATTAAGCACCTCTTCCACCTCTGCGTCGGTATTGAACCGGCCGATACCAAATCGAATTGACGAGTGGGCGAGATCGTGCCCCACCCCGAGCGCGCGTAACACATAGGAAGGTTCCAGCGTCGCAGTAGTGCAAGCTGATCCGGAAGAGAGGGCGATTTTATTCAGACCCATCAGGAGAGATTCGCCTTCGACATAGGCAAAACTGATATTCAGATTGTTCGGGATCCGTTCCGTGGGATGACCATTTAAACTGACATAGTCCAAAGCACCCATAATGCCATCCTGAAGCTTATCCCGCATTTTTTTAATCCGGACTGATTCTTCGGACATCACGTCAGCGCAAATCTGACAGGCTTTCGCAAAACCGACTATGCCCGGAACATTCAGTGTTCCGGACCGCATCCCTCTTTCGTGCCCACCGCCGTCCATTTGGGGAGCAAGACGGACTCTTGGATTTTTTCTTCTGACATAGAGGGCTCCAATCCCTTTGGGACCGTAAATTTTATGGGCGGTAAAAGACAGCAGATCAATCTTCATCGCTTCCACGTCGACCGGGATCTTTCCAACCCCCTGGGTCGCATCGCAATGAAACAGGATTCCTTTCTCTTTGGCAATTTTTCCGATCTCGGCCACCGGGTTAATAGTCCCAATCTCATTGTTGACCATCATCACTGAAATCAAGATCGTCTTGTCCGTGATCGCCTTACGAATCTCCTCGGGCTGAACCACGCCATAGGAATCGACTGGGACATAGGTCACCTTCATTCCTGATTTTTCGAGTTTCCTGGCCGTATCGAGTACCGATCGGTGCTCGGTCATCGAGGTAATGATATGATCCCCTTTTTCACGGTACATCTCGACCACCCCTTTCAAAGCCAGGTTGTTCGATTCTGTCGCCCCACTCGTAAAGACGATCTCTTTCGGATCCGCATGAATGAGGGAGGCGATCTCCGCCCGGGAAACCTCCACCGCTTTTTCAGCCTCCCAACCAAAAACATGGTTTCGGCTCGCCGCATTTCCAAATTTCTGCGTAAAATAAGGAATCATTGCTTCCAGCACCCTTGGATCAACTGGGGTAGTCGAATGATTATCCATAAATATCGGGTTTTCCAAATCCATGATTCAATACTCCTTTATTGAATAAGAATGTTCTGCAGTTGCGCGTGCACGGGTAAATTTTCTCTATTGATAGTTTCCTGGTGCATCTGTTCCAGCGAGATGCCTTTTAATAGATCAATTATTTTTATCTGGATGACCCCCATCGGCGTCCTGATATTGCAATGGGCCTTCTGGGAACAAAAATTGTTTTCATCGTGGTAACATTCAGCTATGCCAATGGGTCCTTCAATTGCTTCAATCACTTCACCGATTGAAATGTCGGCAGGATCTTTAGCTAAAAGATAGCCCCCTTTTGGCCCGTTATGGCTGATCACAAGACCTTTTTTGGCCAATTTTTGGAGAATTTTAGCTAAAAGCTCAAGCGGGATATGGTATTTTTCAGCAATCGCCTTGGTATTGACAACCTGGTCATTTTCCATAGCGATATAATGCATGGCAATCAGGGCGTAATCGGTTTTTTTCGATAGTTTTAACATATATCGATGACCTCTTGATAGATTTTACGGTGCGTTTATATCCGACCACTTTAGATTGAGACTAATTCAGTCGTATATAAATTTACACCATTGATGAATCGGTGTCAAGAGAAATTCGGGAGGATTTTGTGGACAAATCAGATAAAATAACGGCTGACATCCACTTTATATTTGTGGGGGTCAATGGTACGGAGAATACTTCTTTTGAAATCTCTCGCTCCGGTCAGGGTCTCGCTGAGATCAACGACCTCACCATCAATCATCTCCTGGCCCGATTTGGTTACAATAATCTTCACTTTAGGACGGTCCCCTTTATCCGAGTCCGGATGAGTTTGAACAACGACGGCGATTTCGCTCGTATCGAGCAGGACGAGTGTTCCGATCGGAAAAGATCCAATACAGTTCACAAACACTTTGATCAACACCGGATCAAACGCGGTTCCACTCTTCTTAAGCATCAGCTGGAGCGCCCTGTCAGGCGGGATCGGAATCCGGTTATAGACACGGGATGAAGTCATCGCGTCATAACAATCGGCGGTTGAAATGATTCTTCCAAAGAGCGACAACTTTCTTTTTTCCGCCAATTTAGGATATCCGGAATTATCGTAGTTAAGGTGGTGTTCAAAGGAACCGTACATCGTTTTAATGGCCAGTTCATTCAAACCTTTCATTTTCAAGATATTTCTGACTCCGAGAATCGGATGGCGGCGAATGATTTTCCACTCCTCATCATCAAAATCTGTCGGCTTATTGAGAAGGTCGACGGGAACATTTGCTTTTCCGATATCATGAAATAAAGAAGCCATTCCGAGATTAGACAATTCAATCTTGTCATACCCCAATCTTTGACCCATGCCCAGGCTCAGGATACAAACATTGACCGAATGATGGTAGGTATATTCATCGTAACATCTCAAATTCGTCAATCCAAGAAGGACCGATTCCTCCTGCAGGATCAGGTCGACCATCGATTGGACCAACCGCTTTGTCCTTTTCATGCTGACCGCCTGATTCAGCTTGGCGCTTTCCATCACCTGATTGACCGCCGAGACGGTGTTCATATAGGTTTTTTTGGCAAATTCCTTGCTTCCTTTATGGACATTCGAGGAGAGGTCAATCCCTTTTTTCTCAATATATTCTTCAATTTTTATCGATTCTAGCGGAAACTTTTCAAGAGAACTCTGAAAGGTTTGAAATGGTTCGGGATCTGACTTAATATCGACGCTGTTAAAAAGAACGATAAAATTTCTAAGATCCTGACCGGTAACCGTTTTTAAAAAATTAATCTTACCGATTTTTCTTTGCGCCAGGGCATCCATAAAATTAGAAAAGGATGAAAACGTTTCAATGTCCATCTTGAGCTTTTCTTCATTCAAAAAAAGAGTGTCCCGTTCCCGGGCGATGGTCATCGAATCGTCGTGAGCAAAACAAAGTTCAAGAACACTCATCAGATTCGATACAGGACTGTCGAAAGAAGAATTCTGAACCTGATGAATTTGAGCCATCTTCAGCAATATATTCATCTGAATAACAAATCGTTTACCGAAGTTCAGGAGTTCGACGTCGGCGGTCCTGGGAGGCGCCGGCTCATTTTTATCGATGTCAGTGTTTGAGCTCATGCGTTTCCTTCAACTCCTTTTTCTCTTTTGATTTTTGAATTTCATAGAGTGCTTTTGTGGCGAAATCCGCGACCATTTTATAAGGGTGCTTTTTGGCTTCGGTTAAAAGTACGATTGCCTCGGGGCTTTCCATGTGCCGCAGAGCATAAAGCGCACAGATGGCCTGCTCTTCTTTCAGACTCCGTTTGAGAAACGACAAAAAGGTCGGCTTCAATCGCTCTCTCAACATGGGCAAAAGGTCTTCTTTTCCCAACCTTCCGAGTGCACTGAAGGTCAGGTACCGTTCCTCGGAATCCCGGGCTTCAAATTCATTTCCCGCAATGATTTTAATCAACAAAGGGAGACCCTTTTCGTGCCGGTTAGTCTGAATGATTTGCAAAACCTGTTTTCGAATGCCCATATCATGATCGTTCAGGAAGTACAGAATCATGTCGCGGGCTTTTTCGTTTTCTTTTCCAATAAGCATCAGCGAATAAACAATCTCCTTGCGAACTCTTTCATCCGGGTAATTAATCAATTTTCTCAAGGAATCCACCGCCTGAGAACTTCCAATCTGCCCGATCACCTGAACCAGGTTTCGGACCACATACCAGGGGCTCCCCTGCAATCGATTAAGAATCGGGGTAATCTCCTTTTTTCCCATGTCCACCAGAATGTCGGAGATCAATTTCCGGGTTTTTCTGACTTTCGCCTTGCTCAATATATCGATAATGGAATGAACTGCGGAAGAATTCAAAATTTTTAAATATTCACCCAGAGCCGAAAGGTTCTTTTCGTCCATGGTATTTAAATGGGGTTCAATTTTACTTAAATAGTCCGTTTTTCCGAGGGAAACGATCGCATCGTTGAGAATGGCGAGCTTGACGTCGGGCAATGGAGGAATCTGTTCTTTCAATGAATTGAACAACCGCGCTATTTTTTCGATCTGAACCATATCCCCCGCCTCGATCATTTGTACCGAGTTTTGTACAAGCAATTCGACCACTTCTTTAAACAGGGGCTCTTCTTTTTCAACCTGGAGAACTGCGTAAACGATTTGAATCAATTCTGAAATCAAATCCTTTTCCGTTTCGAGTTTCATCTCATTCTTAATTGAAAATATCTCATCCTCCGTCAGCCTGAAAACCTGGTGAAATCGAAATTTACCTGTCTGTTCATCCGCAAGCGAAGCCTCTTTTTTCGCCAATTCCTTCTGTTGAACCAGTTCCGCCTGGACCATGCTGTTAAATCCTTCTTTTGCTTCGGGTTCAGAAATCTGGATCACCTGATCTGCATCGCTGAAATAGTCTTCAATAATCTGGAACTTGATATGATGGAATTTCTTTTCCCACAGCAGTGTAACCAGATCGTCATCCGGACGTTCCGCGTCATAACTCTTTCCCAAAACATCCAAGAAACTTCCCGATTCTTCCTCGGTAATTCCTTCCAGCAGAGTCATTTTCCGGACACCGTCGACAAATAATTTGAATGCCAGACTATCCAGGCGATTGATATTTTCGTAAATAATTTGGTCGTGATAGATTAATGTATATTGACCGACAGTCAAAACAGATTCCCCATAGGTCTTTAAATGAAGTTCGAGTTTGCTGTAAAATTCTTTTAAAAAGCGTTGATGCAGCGGATTATTGGCGAGATAAATTTTGAGATTTTTTAATGCCTTGATCAGGACTTTGAAGACCTCATGAAGCGAAGAGATCTCCTGTGCCAGAGAAATGTCGTCAGTTTCTCCTTTGAGCGTCAATGAAGCTGTTCCAGGCTGTTTTTTTTGATCTTCGTTCACATTAAAAAGTCTACCGCCTGCGATGATTTTTGTCAAAGCGGCTTCAATCGACAAAGTCTTGATATTGTGAAGGGAAAAATAGATAATCATCCTTTAAAATCGAGACTTTCCGAGGTCTTCCCTTGTCCGACAGATTGAAAGTTTTTTCCAAAATGAGACTATTTTACCGCATCGCCCTTTTATTGCTTATCCTGCTGTTCGAGACACCTGTTTCAAGCTTGGGAAAGGCCGGCGTTAACATTCCCACAGAACCAGCCGCTGGCTCCGGCTCTCCAAAGGCAGGGACCAACTGGATTTCGGCAACCCATTCTCTCACCCGTGTCATTTGGTCCGAATTCCAGTTTATCGCGGTAGGAGACCGGGGGACCATTCGGACATCCCGAGACGGGAAGAACTGGATCACCCAAAAATCAGGTACGACGAAATCACTGGTGGGAATTACCCACTTTCAAAATCGAAACATTGCTGTGGGAGGCGGCGGTACGATTCTTTCTTCGCTGGATGGAATAAGTTGGAGGAATCAGGATTCGGGTATATCCGAAGACCTCATTGCAATCGGAGGCTCGAACGAACTGCTCGTCGTGGCGGGGACTTCGGGCACGATTTTGACCTCTCCCGACGGAACGATCTGGACAAAAAGGATCTCCCCGGTTTCCAATAGCTATTTTGATATCATCTGGACCGGATCCCGATTTGTGATCGCGGGCAGTTCAGGGTCGGTATTGACCTCTTCTGACGGCATCAAATGGACATCACAAAATACAGGAACGGTTCGTCATCTCTATCAATTATCCTGGTCGGGTTCCCAACTGATCGCCGTAGGTCAAGGGGGCACAATCATCTCCTCCCCGGATGGAACGCTCTGGAAAGAAACCAGTTCCGGGACATTGTTCGAATTGAATGGAATAGTCTGGAACGGTTCTCAATTTATCGCGGTCGGGTATGGCGGAACGATCTTAACCTCTCCGGATGGTGTGGTCTGGACACAAAGAGCTTCCGGGACCCATTTTTTCCTAATCGGAATTACCTGGTCCGGTGAAAAATTTGTGTCGGTAGGCCTCTCCGGTGTGATATTGACTTCTCGGGACGGAGTCGACTGGAATAAAGAGCGCGAATGGATGGTCACCTGGCTACATGGCGCTGTCTGGACAGGAAGCCAATTCATTGTTGTTGGAAACTGGGGTCTGATCTTTACGTCTCCAGACGGCATCACCTGGACGCCCCGTTTTTCAGGAACTTCGAACTTTCTCCAGAATATCACCGGATCGGGGATTAAACTGGTCGCCGTTGGAATCTCCGGCACACTCCTCTATTCAATGAACGGCATTTCCTGGACTCCAAGTGCTCCAGAAAATTCCAATACTCTCCTCGGTGCAACCTGGTCCGGAACTCAATTTGTCGCTGTGGGGTATCAGGGAACCATACTTACTTCTCCCGATGGCATCACCTGGAAGAAGAGAGCCTCCGGAACAACCAACAACCTTTTTTGCGTAACCTGGCAGGGGCATGAATTCCTCGCGTCGGGATATAACGGTACCATTCTCGCTTCCCCAGACGGTATGACCTGGACTTCCAGACTTCCGCCCACTTCTCAGACTCTTCTCGGCCTGGCCTGGTCCGGAAGTCAGTGGGTTGCAGTGGGTACTTCAGGAACTATTCTGAATTCTATTGACGGAGTTCGCTGGACCATTCAGGAATCTGGCACTCTCAGCAGGCTCAACGCCATCGCCTGGTCCGGAAATATTTTCACTGCGGTTGGAGAAAGTGGTACGATCTTGACGTCAGACGACGGGAAGCAATGGACAAGACGAATTTCAGGCACGTTGGATCATCTCTCTGCTGTGATCTGGAACGAAAAATCATTCTTGGTCGTGGGAGACAACGGAGCGATCCTCTCCTCCCCGTAAAATAAGAAATAGAATAATCACCCTTACCATGTTATGATTCAGTGTTTTTTATGGAATTTTTTGCGAACAATTTCTTGGACAAAATGAATGGATGAACAAAACGAACTGAGTGACCAGGTTGCCCAGCGTCTAAATAAAGTTACGAAGTTAAATGAATTGGGCGTTCCCCCTTTTGGAACATCCTTTAAGGTGGGCACTTCGATCAAGAAATTAATTTCGGACTACGACGGATATAGTCGGGATGAACTCCATGAAAAACAACTCCGGACAACCATCGCAGGTCGAATTATGACTTCCAGACGATTTGGAAAAGCGGCGTTTTCCCATATACAAGATCATTCCGGAAAAATTCAGGTTTATTTCAAAAAAGATGTTCTCGGGGATACCCAGTTTCAGGTATTCGAGCTTATCGATCTTGGAGATATTATCGGAGTCGAAGGAACTTTGTTTCGCACCAAGACAGATGAACTGACTATTGAGGTTAAAAAGTTATCGTTCCTGACAAAATCCTTGCGTCCTCTGCCTGAGAAATGGCATGGTCTTACGGATGTCGAAATTCGTTACCGTCAGCGTTATCTCGATCTGATCGTCAATCCAGAAGTCAAAGAAACCTTCCTGAAACGGGTCAGAGTGATTGACCTGGTCAGGCAATATTTAAATCAAAGGGGATTTATTGAAGTTGAAACGCCGATGATGCAGGCAAAAGCAGGCGGAGCCGCCGCGAAACCATTCGTCACACATCATCATGCCCTGAATATTCCCCTTTTTCTCCGTATTGCTCCCGAACTCTATTTGAAGCGGCTGATCGTGGGCGGGTTCGATCGGGTATATGAGATCAACCGAAATTTCAGGAATGAAGGAATCTCCACGACGCACAATCCAGAATTTACCATGCTGGAATTCTACATGGCTTATGCCGACTATCAGGATTTGATGCTCCTCACGGAAGATTTGATTTCCAAAATCGCATTGGAGATCCTGGGCACATTGAAATTCCGGTACGACAATACGGAAATTGATTTAACGACACCCTGGAAAAGAATCTCATACTATGAAGGATTATCCGCCTACACCTCTTTCAAGGCGGATATGGCTGATGACCGAAGTGCAATTATTCGTTTGGCTAAAGAAAATCAGGTAAGGCTCGATGAAAATCTTTCTACTCCAAAGATACTCAATGAAATTTTTGAGACCATAGTCGAACCGCATCTTACACAACCGACTTTCATCGTCGACTTTCCAACCGCGATCTCTCCCCTCGCCAAAAGGAAGGAGGAGGATCCCGCTCTGACTGAACGGTTTGAGCTCTTCGTTGTTTCTCGCGAAATCGCGAACGCTTTCTCCGAATTAAACGATCCTGTGGATCAACGTAAAAGATTTGAAACACAAATGACTCTCAAAGAAGCCGGTGACGCGGAAGCCCACGACGTCGACGAAGATTTCCTGCGCGCACTGGAACATGGCATGCCTCCTACTGCGGGTGAAGGAATTGGGATCGACCGGCTGGTCATGCTCCTGACTCAGTCGGCCTCGATCCGGGATGTCATTCTCTTCCCCCAGATGAAACCGGAAAAATAGGAGTCTGAGCCCGCACGTGAATCTTCCCTATGAGTTTCAGATTAGTCTCCGTTATCTGTTGGCTAAAAAAAAACACAAAACAATCTCTCTCAATACTTTTATATCTATTGCCGGGATCACTCTCGGAACAGCGGCCCTGATTGCCACGCTTGCTGTAATGACCGGATTTAAAGAAGATCTCCGGGAAAAGATTCTCGGAACCAACTCCCATATCGTCATCACCGATCGATTAAAGGATTCAATACCCGATTATCCCAGTCTTTTGAACGAGGTCAATCAGACACCGCATGTGATTGCATCGACGCCATTCATCTACAATCAGGTCCTCCTCAGTTCCGACGCCAATGTGCATGGTGTCGTTTTGCGCGGCATTCATTCCCGGACCGAGGGCGCGATCACGGATATCCACAAAAATTTGATTGAAGGATCACTCGGCGACCTCGATATCGATCATCCTGGGGAAAATAAGGTCATGGTCCCGTCCATTATTATCGGCAGGGAACTGGCCCTGAAACTGGGTGTATTCACCGGCAACCGGATCAATGTCATTTCTCCGGTTGGAGAAGCCGGGCCGTTTGGACTCATCCCCCGGATGAAGAGATTCCAGGTCGTTGGGATATTTGACTCCGGATTCTATGAATATGATTCGTCACTTGCCTATATCTCAATCAAGAACGCGCAGGAATTCTTTAAAATGGGAGATACGGTCTCCGGCATTGAAGTCAGGGTAGACGATTACTTTCAGGCGGGTAAAATCGCAAAGGATATTGAAACTAAAATAGGAATCTCTTATTCCGCCCGGGATTGGATGCGTCTAAACAAGAATCTCTTCTCGGCTCTCCAGCTTGAAAAGGGTGTCATGTTTATTATCCTGGTGTTGATCATCCTTGTCGCTTCTTTTAATATCATCGGGATATTGACCATGATGGTCGTTGAAAAAAAATCTGAGATTGCAATTCTAAAAGCAATGGGGGCTACGCGAAGAAGCATTATGGCAATTTTTATGCTGGAAGGGATTACGATCGGTGTCCTTGGAACTCTGATCGGTATTCCACTGGGATACGGGATTTGCGAATTGATTCCGATGGTTTATACACTTCCCAGCGATGTCTACTACATCAGTCACATTCCCGTGAAAGTCAAGGCACTGGATATTTTTTGGGTCTCTTTTTCGGCAATCTTAATCAGTTTTGGCGCAACGCTTTATCCCTCTCTCCAGGCGGGAAAACTTAAACCGGTCGAAGCGCTTCGGTATGAATAGTCCCTCACCCGTTCTCCTGGAAATTAAAAACCTGAGCAAATCATTTATTTTGAATCACCGGGAAATCGAAGTTCTCCGGGGAATAAATCTGAACGTTGCAAAAGGGGAATTTCTCTCAATTATCGGAGCTTCCGGAGTGGGGAAAAGTACCTTTCTCCATCTATTGGGCGCTCTCGATTCGCCAACCCGCGGAGAAATTCTCTTTGAAGGAACCAAACTCTCACAATTGGGAGAGTCCTCTCTTGCAGAATTTCGAAATAAACAGGTCGGTTTTGTTTTCCAGTTTCATCATCTTCTCCCTGAATTTACCGCGCTTGAAAATGCCGCCATGCCGGGCCTCATTCGAGGCATTTCAAAGAAAGAGTCTCTACAAATGGCAAAAAAGATTTTGGAGGAGGTTGGCTTAGGTCATCGAACCGATCATAAGCCGGGAGAGCTATCGGGAGGCGAGCAGCAAAGGGTCGCCGTAGCCAGAGCACTGTTACTGAGTCCCTCTCTTGTACTTGCAGATGAACCGACCGGGAATCTCGATTCCCGGACGAGTATGGAAATTTTTAAATTACTTAGAAAATTAAATCAGGATAAGAAGATCACCTTTATTCTGGTCACCCATAATGAAAAGATCGCCGTTCAGGGAGATCGGTTACTGGAAATGGTCGATGGCACGATCAAGGTATCCTGACTTCACTTACTTTGATCCGAGATGTTCGGCCGGTTCTTTTCCCCCGCCCCCGGAGTCCTGCGATTCGGCTCTGCCGGATTCGTGCGACTCCCCATTTACAGATTCGTGATCTTCGTGAACACTTTCGTGATGACCGGCGTCAGAAAGCAGGTCCCGGTCTGATTCCTTTTCCAATTCACCGATTTCACTTGTTTCTCTGCCAGAAGAAGGATCGACCGATTCTTTTACAGTCACGTCTCGATCATTCGAATAATCGCCTTCTAACGCCAAAGCCTGTGAACCAAAGCTGAGTCCGAAAATAACGGTCAGTCCCCAAAATAGCTGTAAATCCTTACTCATTACTCCTCCTTTTAGTAGTAGAGGTTTCTTAATTTGAAAAAGACAAACTCCGTCTATTATATGAACTGCATCTTTTATGCCAGTTTAAGGAAATGCAACATATTGATTTTTTTGATATTTTAAAAAAATTGTTCTCTCTCACTCGCCGGATTTCAAGCAATTCCTCAGGCCATTCGACGAAGAAGTTTTCCCTTGCTCCCTTTCCAAACGACAAGGATTGGGCTTGCGACAAATATGGAAGAGTAAGTTCCGATAACAACTCCCATCAGAAGAGCAAATGAAAAGTCATGAATCACCTCTCCCCCAAAAAAGAATAGAGCCAATAGGACGAGAAAGACCGTCAAGGAGACTACAATCGTACGACTCAATACCTGATTGATGCCATTGTTAATCACCTGTTCCAGGGTCTCCCGGCTTCTCAGCCTTAAATTCTCCCTGATCCGGTCAAAAACTACCACCGTATCCGTCAAGGAGTATCCGGCAAGCGTTAAAAGCGCAGTCACAATAAGAAGATTAATCTCCCTATGCAATAAATAAAATATTCCCAAAACAGCCAAAACATCATGAAATGTCGCAATGGCCGCCGCCACACCAAATCTAAACTCGAAACGAAAGGCTATATAGATGATAATTCCGAGCATGGCGATCCCAACAGCAAGCGTCGCATCTTTTTGAAGTTTCTGACCGATCGTAGGTCCGATCTCTTCGCTGCTATCAATGACAAAATGATTGTCTGGCAGTTCCTTTGTAAAAATTGAAACGACTTTTTCTGCAATCTTTTCCTGAATGGTTGTCTGTTTCTTGATTCGTATCAGGAGTTTATTCCCCTCTGAAAACTCCTGGAGTTCTGCTTCCTTCAGATCATTTTTTTCCAAAATCACCCTGGCATCCTCAATCTTGACAGGGTGTTCGAATTTAAGCTGAACAGCCGTTCCTCCGGCAAAATCAATTCCGAGATTGGCCTTTCCCATACTGATCGAGAATAGAGAAATGAGCCCTAACACAATCATCAATCCGGAAAACAGAAATGCATAGTAGCGCTTACCTATAAAATCAATTCGCGTCTTCCCTAATAATTCAAACATGCATCGCACCTCACCTTTTTATATACTTAAAGTTTCTATCTTTTTTCTCATGGTTATCATGTCAAATATCACCTTGGTTCCGACCAGCGACGTGAAAAGATTGATGGTCACGCCCAGACTCAGGGAGACCGCAAACCCCTTGATGGGCCCTGTTCCAAAAATAAACAGGACCAATGCCGTAATCAGTGTCGTCACATGGGAATCAATGATGGTCAGAAAGGCCTTATCATATCCCGAGTCGATTGCTCCCCGAACCGGTTTCCCCAGCCGAAGCTCTTCGCGGATTCGTTCAAAAATAAGAACGTTTGAATCGACGGACATCCCGATGGTCAAAATGATGCCGGCGATACCCGGCAAAGTTAATGTGGCATTCAGCGCTGCCAAAGCGCCAATCAACAAAATCACATTCAGTACCAGAGCGAAATCCGCGATGAGCCCCGCTAACCGGTAATAGAAAATCATGAAAACCACCACAAGTAATGTGCCCCATTTTGCGGCCCGGAAACCCATCTCGATAGAATCTCTCCCCAAAGAAGGACCGACCGTCACGTTCTGGATTGTTTTAACCGGGGCGGGAAGCGCACCGGCCCGCAGTACAATGGCCAGGCTGGTTGCTTCTTCCGGGGTAAATCCGCCTGAAATCTGGGCCCGTCCGCCCAAAATTCGGTCTTGAATAACCGGGGCGGAATAGACCGTACCGTCCAGTATGATCGCAAGGCGTTTTCTCACATTTTCGGCCGTAATGGTTTCAAACTGTTTTGAACCGGTTCTGTCAAAAACCACTGAGACATAGGGCTTATTGTATTCATCGAATGACATCCGCGCATCACTCAATTTGTCGCCTGTCAACAAAGTTCTTTTTTTGATCAGAAAAGGACGTTTAGTAACAGCCTGGCTATCCTTGTCCACAATTTTTTCAAAAAGAATTTCATCGCCTTCTGGAATTCTGGGGCCAAATTCAGATTTAAATTT
Source organism: Nitrospirota bacterium (assembly GCA_016194305.1). NCBI lineage: Bacteria > Pseudomonadati > Nitrospirota > Nitrospirota bacterium. The sequence continues at coordinate 53,986 of JACQBW010000033.1, forward strand.
TTCTTCCTGATCCAGTTTAAGACTGTTGGGAAGTTCTCTGGAAAAACTGTTTTCGTCATCCACCAGTTTAAACTCCAGAAGCGCGGTCGTTTTGATCAGAGAGAGTGCCTGTTGAGGATTTTTTATGCCGGGAAGCTGAATCAGGATCTGGTTCGTCCCCTGCCTCTGGATCAACGGTTCTGCAACACCAAACTGGTCGATCCGATTTCGAATGGTCTCCATCGATTGGGAGACCGCGTTCTCCTTGATTCGGCTAGCCTCGTCATTTGACAGCGTCAATAACAGGGCATTGTCTTTCGATTCCTTGCTGATTAAGAAAGGAAATTGATCATTGATCACTTTTGTCAACGTTTCTTTTGCTTCCTTTCTGGGATACTCAATCAGAATATCGGACATCGCCACTTTTTTAACCGAACTGACCTCAATCTTTTTTTCATTTGCGGAATCTTTGATCCCCGCCATCATTTGATCCAGATTATTTGAAACAGCCTCATCTTGTTCCACTTCAAGAACAAGATGAATTCCACCTTGTAAATCAAGGCCAAGATTGATTCCTTTATTCGGAAAAATATTTCCCCACCAGCTGGGGAAAAGGGAATAGAATCGGGTGGAAGGTAAAAAAAACACAATCGAACTGAGTATCGTCAAACTAATTAAAATGATTCTTCCCTTGATCCCCTTTTTCATGATCCTTTCTCTCCTTCCTCTTCCGCCTTCCTTAACCCTGTCACCCCTTCACGGATGACCTTGATTTTAACATTGTCCGCGATTTGAAGCGTAACCACGTCCTGATTGATACTGGTCACCGATCCAATAACACCGCCTACTGTCACAACGCGATCACCTTTTTTGAGATTTTCGAGCATCTGTTTATGACTCTTTGCTTTCTTCTGCTGGGGAAGGATGAGCAAGAAATAAAAGACGATAAAAATCAATCCAAAGGGGATAAGTGTCGCAAGCATACTCCCTTCGGACCCTCCTGCAGCAGGAACGGCCTGAGCATAAGCCACCGAACTAAACATAGACTCTCCTTTTATGATAAACAAGCCACAGTTTTTTTCTCTTTGACTAATGGCCCGTCTGGATGGTTACACTGTTTCGAAGATGGTAAAACTCTCTGCAAAACGTATCCAAGTTATTATTGTTGATGGATTGCCGAATCTCTTTCATCAGATCTAAATAATAAGAAAGATTATGAATCGTATTGAGATGAATTCCCAAAATCTCATTTGACATGAAGAGATGCCTCAAATACGCCCGGGTGAAGTTCCTGCAAGTATAACACCGGCAAAGCGCATCGACCGGATCGGAATCGGACGCATACCTGGCATTTCTGATGGCAATTTCTCCAAAGTGGGTAAAGAGCTCTCCGGTTCTGGCATGCCGGGTAGGCAATGTGCAATCGAAGAGATCCACCCCCTGCAGAACTCCCTGAACGAGATCTTCCGGGGTTCCGATTCCCATGACGTATCGTGGTTTCTTCTCCGGAAACAACGGTAGAATCGCTTCCATCGTTTCATACATGAGTGGTTTGGGTTCCCCCACCGACATGCCTCCCAGCGCGTAAGCAGAAAAATTGAGTTCGATGAGCTGTTGAAGGCTTCTTTCCCGAAGCACAGGGTAGAAACCCCCTTGAACAATCCCGACCAGTGTCATTTCTTCTCTTTTTTTTTGGGCAGTTTGGCAACGCGAAGCCCAGCGGGTCGTCCGACTGAGAGAATCCTCGGTCTCCCGGAATGAAGCGGGATATGGGAGGCATTCATCGAGAACCATCATAAAGTCACTTCCGAGATTTTCCTGTACCTCGATTGCGAACTCCGGAGAAAAGAAATGGGATGATCCATCCAGGTGGGACTTGAATTGAACACCTTCTTCGGATATTTTTGAGAGCTGGCCTAAGCTAAATATCTGGAACCCTCCGCTGTCAGTCAAGATCGGTTTCGACCAGGACATAAAGGAATGTAGTCCCCCCAGTTGCACAATGGCCTTGTCTCCGGGCCTCAAAAAAAGGTGATAGGTATTTCCGAGAATAATCTCTGTGCCGACTTCATCGAGATCCCGGGGTGACATTGATTTTACAGAACCATGCGTTCCGACCGGCATAAATACCGGTGTCCGAATCTCTCCATGCGGGGTAGTCAATAATCCCGTTCTGGCTTTCGAAGAAGAATCCTTTTTGAGTATCTGAAAGTCCAACTCTACATTTTCTCCGGCGTATGAACTCCAAGAACTTCCAATCCGTTGGCCAGCACGATCTTGATTGCCTGGGTCAGCACTAGGCGGCTACGCGTCAATGGGATATCATCTGACAGGATTCGGTTCTTATAATAATACTGATGAAGGGATCCGGCAAGATCCTGAAGATAGTAAGCAAGCCGGTGCGGTTCCAGTGCCCCGACAGAATCTTGAACCACCTGAGGATACAAAGCGAGCTGTTTCATCAAGGCAAGTTCCTGATCCAGAGTTAATAAATTCAGATCCGCTCCATCCTCATTGCAATCTGTTTTTTGATTTTCAGCATTTCTTAAAACGGAACAAAGTCTTGCATAGGCATACTGAACATAAAAGACCGGGTTCTCATTCGACTCCTTCTTGGCAAGCTCGAGATCAAAATCGAGCGTAATATCCGTTCCCCGGGTCAGAAAGAAGAATCGGGTTGCGTCCGGACCGACTTCGTCAATCACCTCCCGAAGAGTCACATATTCTCCTGATCTCTTGGACATGGCGACGGGCTTTCCTTCTCTCACCAGATTGACCAATTGAATCAACAGAATGTCCAGTTTTTTCGGATCGTATCCAAGCGCCTTTATGGCCGCTTTGACGCGATTGATATACCCATGGTGATCGGCTCCCCAGATATTGATCATCCGGTCATATCCACGCTTGAATTTATGATAATGGTAAGCAATATCGGACGCGTAATAGGTCTTTTCTCCGTTCTTCTTGATGACAATCCGGTCCTTGTCATCGCCAAGTCGAAGGGTAGCAAACCACGTGGCTCCATCCGATTCATATAAGAATCCATTTGTTTTCAAGGTTTCGAGCGTTTCTGACACAAGGTTTGAATCGTACAGCTCTTTTTCAGAAAACCAGTCGGTAAACCGGATATCGAGCCGGTCCAGATCTTTTTTGATCTCTTCCAGAATAATGGATTTGGCAAATTGTGTGAAGAAAGGAACCATTTCGGTTTCGTTTGCGGGGAGTGAAATGTTTTTCGAAATGATTTCCCGCGCAATTTCCGTCACGTATTCACCGAGATATCCTTCAGCTGGAATTTCCGAGTTCTCGCCTTGTAATTGCCGGTATCTGGCCCAGGTCGATTGTCCCAGAAGCTCCACCTGTTTTCCGACGTCATTGATATAATATTCACATTGCACATCATGACCGGTCATTTTGAAAAGCTTGGCCAGAGAATCTCCCACGACCGCTCCGCGCCCATGACCGACATGGAGTGGCCCCGTGGGATTCGCGCTGACAAATTCGATCTGCACTTTTATCCCATTTCCACCCTCGGACCAGCCATACTTATTTTGTTTTTGAATAATCTCCCGCAGTTTATCGTGCCAGTAACTGATTTTTAATGTAATATTGAGATACCCCGCACCCGCAATCTCGATTTTTTCTATCAGAGGGTGTCCGGCTAATAGATTGAATAGTTTCTCCGCGATTTTCCGGGGAGACTGGCGGGTCATTGCACCGATCGCCATGGCGACCGGCGTCGCGTAGTCTCCCTGGCTTGCTTTTTTGGGAACTTCCAGTAAGACCGGCGGAAGCTCTTTAAGCTGAAACTCTTCTTGTAGAGCACTGACCCCTTTTTCGATCATCATTTTGAGTTCGTTCTTCATAGGGTTAGAGGCAGGTTAAAACGACAAATAAATGGTTTAGTATAGTGATTTTAACAGAAAAGTCAAATCTGAAATGAAGAAAAAAGAAGAAAAAACAACAAGATCGAATCAATTACGTCATCAAACTATCTACGTTGCAAATCACTTTAAAATTCAAGCGCATTTCCATCGTTCTATTTACCTGCCAACACTTTAACTGCTATTAAACAATTCATAAGTCAAAAATCTTCTTTAAGATCTTTGAAATTGCCTGAATCATTCCACATGGAGAGGAATTTTTCTTTCGCTTTCTTTGTATTTAGAGAATCCGTAATAATATCAAGTCGTTCGTCATTCAGATGATCGGCCGTCCAGGTTTGATTGAAAGAACCTGATGTGTTGGCGTGTTCGTCGATGACCGATTGTTTAATATGCATTAATCCGTCGTGACGGTTTACTTTTACAGGGATCTCTGCTTCGAGGAGCGCTTTAACTGCACGATGGGTATTTTTGTTTTCAAGCTCGCCGGCATCCGTAATCACTCGGACATCAATCCCCTTCTTCTTAGCCTTAATTAACGTTTTGATAATCGGCCAGGAGGTCATATTAAAACAAGCGACATAAATGGATTTTTCGGCAGTTTGATAAAGGGAAATCATTTTATCCTGAAGATGTTCTTCAGGACCGTAATAGCTTTGAATATCGCCCGCTAGACCAATTTCGGGTAGCAATAGGACAAAGAAGAGGAGCAGACAACTTATTCTAGAAAACTGGGGAAGGAAACGTTTGAATTCGATTGAATCCATCAAGAGAATAAGATGTCAGAATCGAGTTCTTTTTTGCCGAGAGGTCCAAGCGTCGTTAATGAAAATCGGGTGGCATCGAAAACCTGATTCGCGATTTGAAACACCGACTCTTTCGTGACCGTCTCGATATCATTCAAGACCTCTTCCATGCTGAAAAATCTCCCAAAAGAGAGCTCGTCCTTTGCCAATTGTCCCATTCTGCTGCTGGTGCTCTCCATTCCAAGCATCATGCTCCCTTTCAAATGATCCTTCGCTTTTCGCAATTCTTTTGAACTTAAACCTTCATTTCTTAATTTCTTAAGTTCTTTTAGAATAATCTGAATCACTTGACGCGCACTCTTGACGCTCGTTCCGGCATAAACGGTAAAGAGCCCGGTATCCTGAAAGAACGAAGGATAAGAATAAATTGAGTAAACCAGGCCTCTTTCTTCCCGGACCTCCTGGAACAGACGCGAGCTGACGCTTCCCCCGAGTACCGTATTTAAGATATGAAGGGGATGCCGGTTCTTATCGGTCTGGGAAACTCCGGGAATTCCGAGACAGAGATGGAGCTGTTCCAGATTTTTTCTTTTACAGAAAACTCCCGTCTCCATTTGGGGAGCTATCCTCTCGGGAATAAATCGTTTCCGGTTATGATACTTTCCGAATGCCCGGTTCAGACTTTTAAACAGAACGGTGGAATTAAAATTTCCGGCAATAGAAATGACAATTTGGGTTGGGTGATAATATTTTTGCAAAAAATACAGGATATCTTCCCGTTTTAATGAAGAGACGGTATCAAGGGTCCCCAGAATCGATCGTCCGAGGGGGTTTTTTTTCCAGACCTGTTCAAGGTAAAAGTCGTTGAGAAGCTCTTCCGGATCATCTTCGACCATTTTAATCTCTTCAAGGATGACCTTTTTTTCTTTTTTAATTTCTGCGGGATCAAAAACGGAATGATGAAATACATCCGCAAGAATTTCAATTGCTTTGGGAAGGTGATCATCCAGAACCTTCGTATAAAAGGTTGTCGATTCCCTCGTGGTGAAGGCGTTCATTTCTCCACCGAGAGAATCCATCACCTGAGCAAGTTCTTTAGCCGACTTTCTCTGCGTCCCCTTAAAAAACATATGCTCCAGAAAGTGAGAAAGCCCATGTTCGCTCCCTTCTTCGTCTCTGGATCCGACGTTGACCCATATCCCAATGGACACAGATTTGACCGACGGGATCCTTTCCGTCACAATACGGATCCCGTTATCTAAGATCACCTTTTTAAACATAAAAGCCTTTTATTGGAAAGATGCAGAAGATCGTATCAGTTTGCTTCTTTGTTTTCAGGCGCGGTCATCGCCTCCTTCCGGCTTAATCGGATTTTTCCCTGCTTGTCAATTTCCAGGACTTTGACCAGGATCTCTTCCCCTTCTTTGACTTCATCGGAAACATTTTTGACCCGGTGATGTGCGAGCTGGGATACATGTACCAGACCATCGACTGTGGGAAGTATCGTCACAAACGCTCCGAAATCCATAATCTTGCTCACTTTTCCGAGGTAGATCTTTCCCACTTCCACTTCTTCGGTAATCTTATTGATGATTTCGATTGCCGCTTTTGCAGAAGCGTCATCGCTTGACGCGATCGCAATCGTCCCGTCGTCCTCGATATCGATCTTTACACCCGTTCGTTCAATAATACTCCGGATCATTTTTCCGCCAGGACCAATGACCTCGCGAACTTTCTCCGGCTTGATTTTAATTCGAATGATTTTAGGGGCATAGATCGAACACTCTTTTTTCGGTTCCGCAAGGGTATTTTGCATTTTTTCAAGAATGTGGAGTCTCCCTATGCGGGCCTGTTCGAGCGCCCGGGAAAGGGTGGCACTATCCAGTCCGTCAATTTTAATATCCATCTGAATCGCCGTCACGCCATTGCGCGTACCGGCAACTTTAAAATCCATATCGCCGAGATGATCTTCCTGGCCCAGGATGTCTGACAAGATCAAGGTCTGGTTTCCCTCTTTAATCAATCCCATGGCAATTCCTGCAACCGGCGCTTTAATCGGCACGCCGGCATCCATTAAGGCAAGCGTTCCGCCGCAGACTGTCGCCATGGATGACGAACCATTTGATTCCAATATATCCGAAACAATCCGGATCGTGTAAGGAAAGGTTTCTTTAGGAGGAAGGATGGCTCTCAATGCCCTTTCAGCCAATGCGCCATGTCCGATCTCCCTGCGACCTGGCCCTCTCATCGCCCTGACTTCCCCGACGCTAAATCCTGGAAAATTATAATGAAGCATGAAACTCTTTGTCGTAGCCCCTTCTAACCCGTCGATTTTCTGTTCATCATCGGAGGTTCCCAGAGTCACAACGGCCAGACTCTGAGTCTCTCCCCGCGTGAAAAGTGCTGAACCGTGAGTTCTTGGCAATACGGAAACTTCTGAGGTGATGGGCCGGATATCCGCGGTACCTCTTCCGTCTGAACGGATTCCCTTTTCGATCACACCTTTCCTCACAACCTCTTTCTCAATCTCATGAAAAACGACATTGATATCTCTTTGGCGGTCAGGATCTCCATTTTCGGACTTGAGCTCCTCCTGGATATTCTCCCGTATGGCATTGAGTGCCTCCTGGCGCTGACTCTTTTCCGCAATCTGAACGGCCTCTTCTATTTTAGTTCTTACGGCTTTGTCGACCTGACTTCTCAGCTCGGCATGAATTTCTATCGAAATCAGTTTCTGCTTAGGCTTACCTGCTTTGGCCTGTAGTTCCTTTTGTAAAGCAATAATCTTTCTTATTTCCCGATGGGCCAGGTCGATCGCTTTTAATATCTGTTCCTCGGACAATTCCTGTGCACCCCCTTCCACCATCATCACCGCATCTTCGGTCGCCGCGACAATCATATTCAGATCGCTTTTATCCGATTCCGTGGCGTCGAGATTGATGACCAGTTCGCCATTCATCCGGCTGACTCTTACTGCAGCAACCGAACTATAAAAGGGAATATCTGAAATCATCAACGCGGCGGATGCGCCAATAATACCGAGAAAATCAGTCGATCCGCTCTGGTCAGCTGATAAGACCGACGCGACGACATGGATGTCATTAAAAAACGAGGAGGGGAATAGCGGTCTCAAAGGACGATCAATCAGCCGGCTATTTAAGATCTCCTTCTCGGACGATTTACCTTCTCGCTTGAAAAAACCACCCGGAATTTTACCGGCTGCATAAGCCTTTTCCTGGTAGTCTACGGTCAGGGGAAGAAAGTCAATTCCCGGCTTGCTCATTTTAGAGGCTACCGCGGTCACTAAAATCACCGTGTCTCCATATTGGGCTTTTACCGCTCCATCCGCGAGCCTGGCCCAGACTCCGGTTTCAAGGATTAATTTCTTTCCAGCCAGCATCATTTCCACTTTATGCAACATTATTTTTCTCTCTCTATTTCCTTGTAATTTTAGGAGTCACTTGCAATGACCCTCTCTGCCGCCCATCAGGAACAAGTCCCTTGACTGTTCCTGTCTCCTGCCCTGGTTCAGGGTGACTTTTACAAAATGTAGGTTATTTACGGATGCCCAATTTGGCAATGATCTGCTGATATCCACTTAAATTTTTCTTTTTGAGATAATCGAGCATCTTTCTTCTTTGACTCACAAGTCTGATTAACCCCCGACGCGAATGATGATCCTTCTTGTGGGTTTTAAAATGATCCGTCAGGTACGTAATTCGATTGCTCAATATAGCAATCTGAACCTCCGCCGACCCTGTATCATTGACATGAGTTTGAAATTGTTGAATCAATTCTTTTTTCTGCTCCTTAGCTAGCATGAGACTTCCTTCTCCTCTCTTATTGAACTAAAACCTTGTCAATTTTTATTTGTTTTGTCCCTTCATTTTCAAACACTCCGAGCGCGACGAGCGTACCACTCCTGCTTTTCAAACAGACCAAATTCCCTTTCTTGAGAAATTCCCCTTCTCCGTCTTTCAAATGCAATGGCGAACCATGAATGATCTTTTTTTCACTCCATTCATCTAGAGAAATAGACGGGAAACTTTTCATCACTTCATCCATGCCATATAGTTCCATATCTATCCGCTTCGTTGCAACATATTCGGAGATTTCTTCCAGAGTAATGGAATCCGCTATTTCAAAGGGACCTGACCGGAGCCTTCTAAGTGAATAGAGATGCGCCCCGGTTCCCAGTGACCGGCCCATATCGTGGCACAGGGTCCGGATATAAGTCCCTTTTGAACAATGGATCTTCATCAAGATATCGCGCCCTTCTTTTCGAAGGTAGTCCATATGATGAATCGTCACAACCCGTGCAGGAATTCTGACCTCTTCTCCGTTTCTCGCCCGTTTGTAAGAGGGGACTCCGTCGATCTTGATTGCAGAAAATGCAGGAGGTATCTGGGTAATTTCTCCCGTCAATTCCATCATGCAACGTTTAAGATCTTCTTCCGAAACGGACTCCCATCGCTTCTCTTCCAATATTTCGCCCGAAGCGTCCTGAGTGGACGTCGAGACGCCTAAACGCATGACAGCTTGATATTCCTTATCCATTCCCATCAGGTATTCAACCAAGCGGGTTGCTTTTCCGATACAGAGTACCAGAACGCCTGTTGCATCCGGGTCAAGCGTTCCGGCATGCCCGATCTTTTTTATGTTGAGGAGTCTCCTGGCGCGGACAACAACATCATGGGAAGTCAAACCCGCAGGTTTGTCGACATTTAAGACTCCATTTTCAATCAAGAACGGAACATCCTTGTCTCAATGGCTTTCATGACTTTTTCCCTGACCTCTTTAAGAGAGCCCTGAACAGTACAACCCGCCGCTTTCTTATGACCTCCGCCGCCAAAACTTTCGGCGATTTCTGAGACATCTAGGGCTTTCTGGGCTCTTAAGCTCACTTTATACTCAGCCGGATTCACTTCGCGAAACAGGATGGCAACCTCCACTCCCTTGATCGATCTGGGATAATTCACGAAATTCTCCGTGTCTTCGGCGGTCGTTCCGGTTTGTTTAAACATCGCCCCGGCTACGGACACCGACGCAATTCTTCCGTCCGAACTAACGTCGAGCGATTCAAGGACTTTTCCAAGAAGAGCGAGCCGACTTTTCGAACTGGTGTCAAAAATCCCTTTCGCAATCTGGTTCACGTCAATCCCTTTTGAAACACATTCCGCTGCAATTTTGAACATTTTTTCCGTGGTATTTGAATAATGGAATGATCCGGTTTCAGTAATGACTGTGGTATATATCGCAGTCGCAATGGAAGGGGTGAGCGTTCCTTTGAGCGCCACGATGAGATCATAGATCATTTCTCCGGTTGCGCTGGCCTCGCCTTCGATCCAGTTCACGGTTCCGAATCCCTTATTGGTCACATGATGGTCGATATTGATCACTTCTTTGGATGGATAAGGGATTTTTTGACCGGGAGCCGGATTTTTGAAATAACCGGTTCTTGCAACATCTCCACAATCACAGACACAAATAACATCGTATTGCCCTTCTATTGCAGGAGATTGATAAATCATATTTTTCTCCGGAAGGAATTCGAGAAAATAGGGAATCGGATCTCGAATTACAACTTTGGCATTCTTGCCCAGCTGTTTTAGAAATAATGCCAAGGCCAGAGACGACCCTAAAGCATCTCCCTCAGGACTCATATGCGTTGTCACCATAAAATTCTGGTGTCTTTTAATGACTTCAATGGCTTGGTTTATCATGGTCATCCCTCAAACCTCGTTCTCTTTTTTTCTAACCTTTTCCAGCAAATCCAATATCTTCAGTGGCGATTCAGATTCGAGCTTGAAAATTAACTCCGGAACATACCGCAGCTGCAACGCCTTGCCAAGCTCCTTTCGAATGTATCCGACGGTACGAGAGAGATTTTTTATCACCTCTTCACCGGATGTTTCAATGGAAGGAGCCACATATACCCGGGCAGTCCTCAAGTCATCATTCACCTGAACGAAAGTTACTGTGACGAAACCGACTCTCGGATCTTTTATTTTCGTGGAAAGGATATTGGCAATCTCGGCCTTAATCGCCTCCCCCACGCGGTCCGCTCTTTTAAATGGTTCCGGAAAAGATTTCAAGGTATGCGACCTTCGATTCCCGCTATAAAATTTCGATCTGATAGTCGATCAGATGGATGAAGGGATTCGACCGGACAAAATTCAAAACCTTATCGAGAACCTGATTCACAAATTTCTTATCGTTGGCAATCGTAACAATTCCAATCAAGGCTCTTTGCCAAAGCTCTTGATCTCCGATCTCTGCAACAGCCACATTAAATCTGTTTTTTGTCTTTTCAATCAAACTTTTGATGACCTGCCTCTTGTCTTTGAGCGACTGGCTTCCGGGCACCTGAAGGCTCACACTCAATATTCCGACAATCATTATAGAAGCTTGCCAGCAATCTTATCAATCGTATAGGCTTCGATAATATCGCCTATTTTCAAATCATTGTAGTTTTCTATGCCGATTCCGCACTCATAACCTGTTTGCACATCCTTGACATCGTCTTTAAACCGCCTCAATGATCCCAGTTTCCCGTCATAAATTACGACGCCATCCCGGATCAATCGAACTCCAATCGCGGATCGGGCGATCACCCCTTCGATCACATAACATCCACCAATGACGCCAATTTTAGGAACCGAAAAAGTCTGGCGGACTTCAGCCTTTCCAAGTGATCTCTCCTTGAGAGTTGGTTCAAGCAACCCTTCCATTGCCGCCTTCACATCGGCAACCGCATTATAAATAATATTATAAAATCGAATATCCACCTTTTCTTTTTCGGCAAGCTGATTGCCTTTGGTGTCGGCCGTTACGTTAAATCCTATAATCAGGGCATTGCTGGCGGAAGCAAGCAAGACATCGCTTTCCGTAATTCCTCCTACTCCGCTGTGAATTACGACGATCTTGACCGCGGGCGTCGTTAATTTATTTAAGGATTCTCTCAACGCTTCGACTGATCCCTGAACGTCCCCTTTGAGGACCAGCCTCAATTCCTTGACGTCCCCCTCTTTGATCTGGTTGAAAAGATCGTCCAGCGTCACCTTTCGAGCCTGGCCCATTTCGGATACACGCAATTTCAAAGCCCGGCTTGACGCGATTTCACGGGCCATCTTTTCTTCTTTGACAATGACAAAGGAATCGCCTGCGGACGGAACCCCTTCAAGACCAATGACCTCCACCGGAGACGAAGGACCGGATTCCTTCACATTTTGACCCCGGTCGTTAATCAAGGCCCGGATTTTTCCGGCATAGCTCCCCGTCACAAAAACATCGCCAATCTGAATTTTACCCTCAGAAATAAGAACCGTAGCCACTGGCCCTCTTCCCTTGTCCAGCTTCGCTTCTATAATCGTTCCCCGGCCCAATTTATTCGGATCCGCCTTTAATTCCAAGACTTCGGCCTGGAGCAGAATCATTTCAAGTAGTGTATCCAATCCGATCTTCTTTTTCGCCGAAACTTCTACAAAGATGGTTTGTCCCCCCCAGGCTTCAGAAATCAGCTGGAATTCCGAAAGAGAATTTCTGATTTTTTCCACATTTGCCTCAGGTTTGTCGATCTTGTTGATCGCCACGATTATGGGTACACCGGCAGCCTGGGCATGATTGATAGCCTCTACAGTTTGTGGCATAACGCCATCGTCTGCTGCGACAACCAGGACCACAATATCGGTCACTTTTGCCCCTCTTGCCCGCATGGCCGTAAACGCTTCATGTCCCGGAGTATCCAGAAAACAGATCTTCTTTTCACCCACTTCCACAACATAAGCCCCGATATGCTGGGTGATTCCGCCGGCTTCTCCTTCTGTCACCTTCGTTTCACGGATGGCATCCAGCAAAGAGGTTTTGCCGTGATCGACATGCCCCATGATGGTCACCACCGGCGGACGTGGCTGAAGACTTTCTGCGGAGTCTTGTTGTCGTTCGAGCTTTTCTTCTTCAGTCTTTTCGAGAACAACTTCTATCTTGATTCCCAGGCCTTCCGCAATCAAAGATGCCGCATCCAGATTCATCGGCTGGTTCAATGTGGCCATGGCTCCCATCTCCATCAGTTTGGCAATGACAGTTGTCCCCTTGACGCCGGTTAATTCAGCAAATTCTTTGACGGTGGTCCCTTCGGTCAGCTTAATCACCTTTTTCCTGGGCTTGGTAATGTCGATGACAGCTGCCGGTTGAGCAAATTTTTTCCCGGCTTTTCCACGATCATCCCTTTTATGAATTGGCTTGAAGTCCTGCCAGTCTCTGGTTTCTGAAGGAATTTGCAATACGGCATCATCTTTCTCCCATTTGTTCTTTTTGACCTTTTTGAACTTGTCCTTTGCCTTCGACAGATTTTCCTGTTGAAGGAGAAGTTCTTCCTCCGCGGTCCTCTTTTTAGCTTTCTCTTCAGGTTTCGCGGCAATCCCGGCGGCAGAGACTACGGCCGGTTTGGTCAAAGAGGTCGGTTCATCCTTTTTATCTTTGACCGGGGCGGCCACGCCACCCGATGTCTCCGAAGCCGTTTTCCCGGAAATGGACGTTTCAGCCTGAACACCCTCTTTATGCAGTTCCAACCCGGAACTGATCTCAGCAAGGCTCGGGTCTCTTTCAGTATGAAGTGCTACGAGTTCAGGGTCTGCTGGAGGTCCTTCGACTTTGAGCTTTTTTTTCAAAAGCATACGCGGTTTTTTTTCTGCAGGTTTTTCTTCAGGAACTGCTTTTGAAGCAGATGTCGTTTTAGGTTTTTCTTTCCGGAGCAGGCCGGATGGAAGGTCCTTTTTTGCCGGAGGCTCCTTTTTACCGCTGACCTTGTTTGAAATCAGTCGTACATCGGCATCGTCGACAGCACTCATATGGTTTGAAACCTCAATTCCCAGTTCATTCACCACAACGAGGAGTTCTTTGCTTCCCAATCCCAGTTTCTTAGCCAATTCAAAAATTCTCATGCTTTCATGTTCCGAGATTTCATGGAGTTGCCTTTTCTTTTTACGATTTCAACAAATCGTTCGCAGATTCAATTAATTTCCGTGCAGTTTTTTCGCCAATTAGTGGTATCGCGCTGAGTTGAGCTTCATTCGCCGCGGCAATTTTCTCTAGCGTATCAAATCCAAATTCCTTCAAACTCTCTTCGAGTTTTTCGCCGACTCCAGGAAGATCGGATACTTTCGGTAAATTATGATGAGAAAGGGACTGTTGTTCCTTCAGTTCCTGCGCTTTTTGTTCCTGGGCAAAAGCGAGCGATATTTCCTTTTCGCGCTCTTTTGACCGCTCCTTTTCATATTCACTTTCATTGATAATATCCACTTTCCAATCGGTCAGCCTGGAGGCCAGTCTGACATTCTGGCCTTTCTTTCCAATCGCCAGAGATAGCTGAGCATCGGCCACCACCACCACAGCCGATCTCTCTTTTTCATTAATACCGACTTTTTCTACAATCGCCGGGCTTAAAGCTTCTCCGATAAACGTTCTCGGATCTTCCGTCCAGGTGATAATATCGATTTTCTCTCCCCTGAGCTCTCTGACAACCGACTGCACGCGCGAGCCCTTGACTCCAACGCAAGCTCCCACCGGATCCACCGTCGGCTCTTTGGAATTAACGGCAATTTTTGTCCGGTCACCTGCTTCCCGAACAACTCCCTTGACTTCGACAACTCCTTCTGAAATCTCCGGAACCTCCATTTCAAACAGTTTCTTTACAAATTCCGGTGAGCTTCTGGACAGGATCACCTGCGGCCCTTTAGAAGAACTCTTCACTTCGAGAAGTATGGCCCTGATTCTGTCTCCTCTGTGAAAGTTTTCTCTGGGAATCTGCTCCTGAGCCGGCAACAGAGCTTCCGTCTTTCCTATTTCAACGATGTAATTACGCCTCTCCTGCCCTAAAATGGTTCCCGTAACGATATCTCCCGTCCGACCCCCATATTCCTTCTGCACGGCGTCCCACTCTGCTTCCCGGACTTTCTGGAAAATGACCTGTTTCGCGGCCTGCGCGGCAATTCGCCCAAAATCTTCCATTTCAAGCAGGAATCCGATCTCATCTCCAAACTCGGCGTTTTCGTCAACTTTTTTCGCTTCTTCCAGCGAAATTTCGATTTTGGGATTGGTGACTTCATCGACAATTTTCTTGAGCGACACCATTTCAATTTCGCCCGTCTCCGGATCCAGCTTTACCTGAACATTCTCAGACGAACCATATTTCTTTTTTGCCGCAGAAAGGAGCGCGGATTCAACCGCTTTTACGATGCGTTCAGAAGGAATTCCCTTGTCTCGCTCAATCTGTCCAATGACAGACAATAATTCTCGATTCATTTTAATTTATTCCTTACTTTAATTTTTTCTCTCACATGATACCTTATTTTTACCACTCTACTTCCAGGTTGGATTCCAAAATGTTATCAAAGGATATGATCAGGTCATCCGACTTCTTTTTCTGCTCGACCAAAAAGTGTATATTCCCATTTTCTTCAACAGAAATCAACCTTCCGATAAAGACCTTTTGTAGTCCGATCGGCTCTTTCGTTTTAACGTGCACTAACTTCCCGATCACCCTTTTAAAATCTTCAATTTTTCTTAACGGACGATCGAGACCGGGAGAGGAGACTTCAAGCGTATACTGATGATCGATAAAATCGTAAACATCAAGAAGGGGGCTGATGTTCCTGCTCGCTTTTTCACAATCTTCAAGCTTTACGCCCTCGGCCTTGTCGATGGTCACCTTGAGCACCCCTTTTCGGGCATTTCCCGCATATTCAAGATCAAACAATTCTAAGTTGAGAGAATTCAAAATTGAAAGTATTGCCTCTTTAATTCGGGGGAGTTGGTCATCCATAATAAGAACCCCAAGAAGGTATTTTCTAGCCTTTGAGAAGGGCCCAGGTTCCTCCGAGCCGGCTATGGAAGAGTATTGTCAATGGAACCATTCGCAAGCAGGTTGTGCGGGAAAGGACCCCCTTCAAAGTTTTACGTTGATAAACAAAAAAAGCGGGCAAAGTTCAAGCCCACTTTCAGAGAAAATCAATCCTAAACGTCAGATTTATATCATAGGTTGACTTGCATTGCAAGGTCTATTTTGAGCTCGCCCGGGGCCTCAGAATAACTTCGACAGACCCGTCTTCAGGCGATTTTCGTGTAGATCTGAAATTCCTTGATCAATCTTTTTGTCATCAACCCGGGCAAGCCATTCCCGATTTGACGTCCGTCAATCCGAACTACCGGAACAATTTCAACGGTTGTCCCGCTTAAAAAGACCTCGTCCGCATCATATATTTCCTTCTCCGAAATCATCTCTTCCTGAACCGTAATCTTCAAGTCACGTGCAATCTTTAAAACCAAATCCCTTGTCACGCCAGGCAAAATGTCATGGTTGAGCGGCGGCGTCAATACACGCGCCTGCTTGACCAGAAAAAAATTGCTGATGGAACCTTCGGTCACCTTACCATTCCGTATCATCACAGCTTCATAGACACCCTCCCGCCTGGCTTTTTGCTGAGCCAGGACATTTGCCAGAAGGTTGGTGGATTTAATATCGCACCTGCCCCAACGAATGTCCGGAATAGATATGATTTCGACGCCCTTTTCTTTTAATTCAGTTGGGAAAGGGCGGAGTTCCAGGACCGTAATCAAGAAAGTCGGTATGAGACCGGACGGATAAACATGGCCTCTCTCCGATGTCCCGCGCGTCAATTGGAGATAGATTTTGGCTTCCGCGTATTCCGATTTCAGATAAGCCTCTCCAACTTTATCTCTGAGTTTCCGCTGAGAATAGGGTATGGGAATTTCCAGCTTGTCAGCGCTGCTCTCAAATCGTTTAAGATGCATATCCAAATGAAAGAGTTTGCCTCGATAAGACCGGATGACTTCGTAAACGCTGTCGCCAAACTGGAAACCCCTGTCATTGATCGAAACCTTCGCGTCTTCCAATTTCAAATACTGATTATTCAGAAAATAGATATCCGCCAATTGGAATCCTTTCTATAGCGACTAGCCCCTGACGCGCCTTACCTGCACGACGCCGTCCACTTTTTCAATATTTTTAAATACGCGGTCAAGATGCTGAATATTCTTGATATCGATAATAAAAATGAGACTCGCTTTTTTGCTTTCGGAAGTCGTGATTTCCGCGTGGCTGATATTCGATTCAGCCGACGCGATCGCCTGCGATACCGCAGCCAGTATGCCCTGCCGGTCAACCGATAAAACAGAAATCTTGACCGGATAAGTGGAATCCTTTTGCGTTTCCCAGTCCACATCGACAATTCTTTCCCGATCATAATCGAGCTCATCAATATTGGGACATTCGACGGAATGAATCGACAATCCTCTTCCCCGTGTAATAAATCCAAGTATGGGATCTCCCGGAACAGGGTTGCAGCATTTTGAAATATGAATCAAGATATCATTCATCCCTGTGACCTTGACCCCTTCCTTTTCAATGCCAAACTTTTTGACCAGTTTTTCTTTAAAACCTTCCTTAAGCGAATCATCCGGCAGAACTTTTTGAATGACCTGATGAGGAGATATTTTCCCATATCCCAGCGCGACCCAAAGTTCTTCAAGAGACAACACGCCGAGCTCTTTCAATATCCCCTGAAACTGATCCGTTTTAAGCGTGGCAGAAGGACTTAAATGATTTCTCCGAAGTTCCTTTTCGAGGAGCTTCTTCCCGATATCCAGGCTGCGCCTTCTCTCTTCAATCGAGATCCAGTGTTTCACCCTGGTTTTGGCTCGGGGAGATTTAACCCATTTTAGCCAGTCTTTATTCGGAAACTGGGTGGGAGAAGTGGTGACCTGAACCATATCTCCATTTCTTAACTCATAACGGAGGGGAACAATTTTACCGTTCACCTTGGCCCCTGTACAATGATCGCCTATCTCCGTATGGATATTGTAGGCAAAATCAATTGGCGTGGATCCTTTGACCAGTTCTTTGACATCCCCTTTGGGTGTGAAAACATAAACCACTTCAGAAAAGAGATCCAGTTTAACTGAATTCATAAACTGGCGGTTGTCCGATAGATCTCTTTGCCATTCCACCAATTGTCTTAGCCAGGCAAATGTGGCGTCGCTTTTCTCTTCAAAACTTCCTTTCTCCTTGTATTTCCAATGCGCCGCAATCCCCTCTTCGGCGATCTGATGCATCTCTTTGGTCCGGATCTGGAATTCAACCCGTTCTCCCCTTGGCCCGATCACCGTCGTATGGAGGGATTGATAGAGATTGGATTTGGGAACGCCGATATAATCTTTGAATCGCCCCGGGACGGGCTTCCAAAGAGAATGGATCAAACCGAGAATAGCGTAACAATTGAACTTGGTATCGGTGATGATGCGGATCGCGGCAAGATCGAAAACCTCCTCGAAAGATATCCCGTTTTTTTCAATTTTCTGATAGATGCTGAAAATATGTTTTGAGCGTCCAAATACCTCTGCAGTGAAATGATTTTCTTTCAAATTTTGGTGGATGATATCGGTGACTTCCCTGATATACCCTTCGCGGTCCTCCTTTTTTTTAGCGATCTTTTTAACCAGTCCAAAATAAATGTCCGGCTTTAAATACCGGAGGCAGAGATCCTCCAGTTCCGCCTTGATCCAACCGATTCCAAGCCGGTTTGCCAGAGGCGCGTAAATTTCCAGTGTTTCTCTGGCGATCCGGATTTGTTTGTCTTCGGGAAGGTGTTCAAGCGTTCTCATATTGTGAAGGCGATCAGCCAATTTAATCAGGATAACCCGGATATCTTTGGACATTGACAAAAGCATTTTACGGAAATTTTCAGCCTGCTTTTCTTCATCGCTTGTAAAATTAATTTTTCCGATCTTCGTCACCCCTTCAACGAGATACGCAACGGTCGGACCAAATTCGAGAGCAACCTCTTCCTGAGTCAGTGAAGTGTCTTCAACGGTGTCATGAAGCAATCCCGCGACAATAGAATAGAGATCCAGTCTCAGTTGGGTCAATATTTGAGCCACTTCCAGGGGATGCTGAACATAGGGAATTCCAGATCGACGAATTTGACCCTGGTGGGCTCCGACCGACTTTTCAAACGCTTTACGGATCAGGGCTGTTTCTGCGGAAGGATTATATTCAGAAACTTTTTCGATAATATCTTCGATTCGGAGGGTCGATTTAAGCATGTCCGCACATTCGCAATTCGATGGGTTAAAGAGGTTTTCCGGAGTTAAATTATAACATCAATGGAAGGCAAAGGCTATTGTGGAGTATGACTCTACTCAGTCAAATCTTTGGATTGGGGAGCGATTGTATTCCGGACACACTCTGTTCGCGGAATGTCTTGAATTGTGATATGGCTTCTTCGATCCGCGACATTCCGCTCAGAACGCTTTCCGGGGTAGACCCTTGCGCGCTTAGATCATGAAGTATTCCAGAAATGAGTAAAAACAGGGCGCCCATCTTCTTCGACTGAATGTTTTCTTTTTCAAGTTCGACAAGTCTGAAAAGGGATCTGACCCGGGCCTGAAGCTCTTCGGCATAGAAGGGTTTAGACAGGTAATCGGTTACACCCTGCTCAATCGCCTTCATTTTAAATGAGATTTCCGATTTTGCAGTCAAGAGAATGACCGGAATGTGCCGGGTTTCTTCGTTTGCTCTTATCTCCTGACAAAGTTGATAGCCATCCTTATGCGGCATCATCAGATCTGAAATCACGAGATCAGGGAGATGTTTCTTAATTTGTTCCAACCCCTCGATACCATCCTGAGCCGTAAGAACCCGGTATTCTTTTTGAAGCATCAATCGAATATATTCTCTCATCTGAGCATGTTCTTCCACGATCAAAATCTGATACTTAAAACGACTCTCGTGACTTCGCACTTCGATGATTTCTTCCGGACAAGTCAAATCAAGCGATTCGTAAAGGGCCGAGAGAGAAAGGCTCTTTGTGAGGTCTTCACTCCTTCTCCTCGATTTCGTCTGTACCTCCCTGAATCTTTTTTCAACGGCATCTTCCCGCCCGGGAAGTTCTTCCATCAGGGGGAGAGTAAATCGAAAGGTTGAGCCTTCTCCCAGATGACTTTCCACCCCGATACGCCCGCCGTGAAGCTCGACAAATTCTTTGCAAAGTGTCAGTCCGAGACCCGTCCCCTGGTATTTCCGGCTCGACGAGCTGTCTACCTGGACAAATCGTTTGAATATTTTTTCAAAGGCCCCGTGAGGAATTCCAATTCCAGTATCTTTGACGCTCACCTCCAGAAATTCCCCTTTGACTTCCATATTGACTTCGATGATTCCGTCTGAATCGGTGAATTTCAGGGCATTTGAGATCAAATTGATCAAGGTCCTCTCTACTTTTTCCCTGTCAAAATAAAATTCGGGTATTCGTGTCCTGGTTAAGAAGGACAGCTTGATATTTTTTTTGTCGGCAATAAGGGACAGGGACGAAATGATTCCCTGGACAATCAGTTTGAGATCCTGCTTTTTGCGATAGAGCTCCATTTTTCCGGCATCCGATTTTGCCAGATCGAGGAGCCCGTTGATCAGATTAAGCAAGCGCAATGCATTGGTTCTGACGGTCGACATATTTTTATGAAGTTCGGGCGAGAGCTTCCCATATTCCTGATTTAATGCCATTTCAAGTGGAAGGAGGATCAACGTCAACGGAGTTCGAATTTCATGATTCACATTCGTGAAGAAATCAGTCTTGATCTGGTCCGCCTCCTTCAAATCCCGATAAGCTTTTTCGATCTCATTTTTTGCCGATTCCATCTCCTTTCGCGATTGATTGAGGTCAAATTTCGCCCGGAATTCCTTAAATCTCAGCTGTTCATGAAAATAGCTGGCCACGGAGGCAATTAATACAGCCGACACCATCAACAATTGATCCTGAAAAAATATCATTGGAATGTCACCTTTCAGTCCGGACACTTCCGCACCCAGGATGACAAGGTAGATCGAGACATAAGTTCCCAACGATCTTTTCAGGTTCCAGGGCATCATAAGGCAAAAAGCCATCAGAATCAGGTAAAATCCCGAATCAATTGATTTTAATCCTTTCTCGTGCGAGAGGAAATAACTGGCGATCATCACAGCCGGCAAAAGCGAGGAAAAATATCCCAGACGGAAAATATTCTTCCGGACAAAGGGTTCGTATTTGAAAGAGGCAAAAAGAGCGAAAGCGAGTAAAAGACCGATCCCGAATCGCAGGACATATAACGCGGAATGAACCGGATTGGCGAGATAATCAACGGTCGCAATAAGCGGGAGAATAATCATCCCAAGCACCCAGAAAGACTTCACCCTGGCGAAGGTTAAGTCTTTGATGTACGTTTCATAAATTTCTGAAAGTATTTCCATTCGAAAAGAGCGTAAACCTGTTTGAAAGTGCTGTCGTGGTTGGGTTCCATTAAAGAATAGCAGAAACCATTGTTAAGTCAAACGAATAGAACTTCTAATGAATGGGCCGGTATTGACACGATTTCGGAAGATTCGACTCGATAGGAAAACGGGATTAACCGGTTGTTGCACCGGTCGAAGCAGAAGAGACGAGTCTCGCAAATTTAGCCATGACACCGCTTTGGTATTTGGGTGCAGGGGGCAACCAGGATTTTAACCGATCCTTCAGCTCAGCAGCAGAAAGCTCAACATTCAATTCCCTTTTTTCCATGTCGAAGACAACCATGTCTCCGTTTCTTATCACTGCGATAGGACCTCCTTTTGCGGCCTCGGGGGCAACATGCCCGACCATCAATCCGCGCGTTGCACCCGAAAATCGTCCGTCGGTCAACAACGCGACGGAATCACCCAGTCCCGCTCCCATCAAAGCGCTCGTTACTCCTAACATTTCACGCATTCCCGGGCCACCTACAGGTCCTTCATAGCGAATGGCCACCACATCACCGGATTTGATCTCACCCTTCTGGACAGCATGAAAAGCATCTTCCTCCCGGTCAAATACCTTGACCATGCCACGATGGTATAGCCTTTCATGTCCCGCCAATTTGACAACAGAACCCTCCGGAGAGAGATTTCCTTTTAAAATAACAAGTCCCCCGCTCTTTTTAATCGGACTCGATAAAGGATGAACGACTTTTTGTCCCGGCGTTTCCTTCGCCAAACGGACTTCTTCACCAATTGTCTTCCCCGTTACAGTAAGTTCGTTGGGGTGCAGAAAACCTCCTTCCAGGAGCCTCTTGCCTACCAAAGGAATCCCTCCTGCATGATAAAGGTCATTTGCCACATAGTGACCTCCGGGCTTCAAATCCACCAAAAGTGGCGTCCGAGAGCTGATGTCCTGAAAGTCATCGATTACAAGTGGAAGATTCGCTTCTTTTGCCAGGGCAAGAAGATGGAGAACACCGTTGGTCGAACCTCCTGTCGTGGCAATGGATGAAATCGCGTTTTCTATCGACCGGCGCGTAATAATCTGGTCAGGACGTATCCCCTTTCTGACCAGCGCCATCACGGTTATCCCCGCCTGATAGGCCACTTCGTCTTTTTTCGGATCCATCGCAGGAACACTACCACTCCCTGACGGGGAGATTCCCATAATCTCCATTGCCGTTGCCATAGTATTGGCAGTAAATTGGCCCCCACATGCGCCTGCCCCCGGACACGCTGATTCTTCTATCGCCTTTAACTCTTTTTCACTGATTTTTCCTGTTCCAAATGCCCCTACCGCTTCAAAGACATCCTGAATTGTAATATCCCTTCCCTGATAGGACCCCGGCATAATCGATCCGCCGTAGAGCATGAGAGAAGGGACATTGAGTCGGATCAAAGCCATGACCGTGCCGGGAATCGTTTTATCACATCCGGAGAGGGCCACTACACCGTCAAACATATTACCTCTTCCAACCAGCTCAATCGAATCCGCAATGACCTCGCGGCTGATCAACGAAGTCTTCATTCCCTCGGTTCCCATAGTTATACCGTCTGAAATAGTCACGGTATTGAATTCCATCGGGGTTCCTCCAGCGGCTCGAATCCCTTCCTTCACCTTTTCAGCAAGGCGCCTGAGGTGGAAGTTGCACGGGCCCACTTCCGTCCAGGTATTGGCAATTCCAATAATCGGCCGCTCCAAGTCCTTGTCAGTAAAACCGACCGACCTGAACATCGCTCTGGCCGGAGCGCGATCTGAACCTGCGACGAGAGTCCGGCTCTTCTGATTGTCTTGACTCATTGTCTATTCACCCCGTTATGAAATATTCTTTCCAAATGCTTTATCAAGAAGAGGCTTGACTTCTCCTTTTCTCTCCATCTCATCCAGGATGTCCGTGTCCCCGTAGAATTCTCCGTTGATAAACACTTTAGGAAGCGTGGGCCAGTTTGTCATTTTAGAAAGTTCGGATCTCTTGTCAGGGCTATTTAATACGTCGATGACCTCAAAAGGGTAGTTGTATTTGCTGAAAAACTGGATAGTCTCCAGCGTAAAACCACAACGAGGCATCCCCTTTGTCCCTTTGCCGTAAATCAAGATTTTATTTTGCGTGATCTCATTTTTGATCTCTTCTTGAATGTTCTTTTCCATTTTTGGCAGACTCCTTTTGCGATTAAATTTTCGGATTTATACTCAGGGTAACTTTCGTCCGGCTTCTTCCGGTGTGGATGATTTGATTTCTAGTGCATGTATTCTTCCATCTTGCATCGGCTCGTCCAGCGTGTGATAGACGAATCTTTGTCTGTCTAACAGATTTTTTCCGTCAAAAGCATTGGAAACAATTGAAATCCGGAAATGGTCCATGGTTCCAGTCCGGTCAACGATTTCGACAACCGCGTCCGGCATCGCTTTCTGAATATAGCCTAGAATCGCTTCCTTACTGATCAAGGTTCTTCCTCGTGGATTTCCGGGTTTTGGAAAGGATATGCAAATTCTTGTTATTATACTTGAAACGTTGTTCCTAGTTCAATTTCTAAAATGGCTGGCAATTCAGGAATCCCCTTGCAGACCTCACGTTGAACGGAAAGCACATTCCTTATTTGGAAAAAATTTTCAATAAGGAATAAATAAAAAAATAACAGAGAACAAAAACAATGATTGACAAAATCAATGGTCGCTGCAAAAGCCACTTCCCCATATTGCCCCCCGACATTCTAATTTTTTATTGCTCAAAATGAAATGTTGACTTGACAAAATGTATAAATAATCTAAACTTTATACTAAAGCAAACTTGGTGAAACAACTGGATCAAATTATTACAACAATGTTACGACTTTCATTAACAGGCTTGGAGTGAACATGTACGGCACGAGACAAATAAAAGGTTTCTTCATAACCGGCATCCTGATTTCATTGTTCCCGCTTTTTTCACCTTCTTTTCTCCTTGCCTACGAAGTAATCCCGGTCGTGGAAGGAGGAACGCTGGAAGGAACCATAAAATTTAAAGGGGAACCCCCTTCCAATCAATCGCATCTGGTCGTAAATAATCCCGATTTTTGCGGTGCTTCTGTCCAGGATGAAACCTATCACGTTAATGCGTCGAACCATGGCGTAAAAAATGTGGTGGTGAGTATCGAAGGGATACAAAAGGGCAAAAAAGAGTTGGTTTCTACCGTCATGATCGAAAATAAAAAATGCCATTTTAATCCTCACGTCATGGCAGGAATGATCGGGGACAATTATGAAATAAAAAACACGGATCCCGTTCTCCACAACACCCATCTTTACATGGAAGAGACTTCCATTCTCAACGTCGCAATGCCCTCCGGAGGGCGAAACATTAAAAGGTCAATTGGTCAGACCGGTGTCATTAAAGTTAAGTGCGACGCGCATAAATTCATGCTCGGATGGATCTACGTCTCTGATTCACCCTATATGGCGATTTCTGATGTTGAAGGTAACTACAAGATTTCGGATATTCCAGAGGGAAAATATAAGATCAGAATTTGGCATGAAGGATTCTCTTCTAAAGAGAGGGAAGTCATAATCCTCAAAGGGAAAAGAACAGAGTTATCCATCGACATGAACTGACGCATTTGTCATTCGTCAGTTTTTTCAACTGTCAGTGACACACCGCTATTCTTACCAGGAACAATTTCAATCTCCCTTTCAACCGGCTTCAACGATTTGTGCCGAACTTTCAGAATGTATCGCCCCGGCTTTATGTCAGTCAACCGAAATGTTCCATTCCTGTCGGTTAAGGTATGAGTGGGGGTGTCAGTGACATAGATAACACCTTGCATAAAAGGATGAATCGCGCATTTTACCCTGATCACACCGGGCTCACCGAATTTTTTTCTCAATACGTTTGAGTTTTTAGGTAGGGCAGCATCAAAAATCAACCGTTCTTTATTGAGAAATTGCAACGAATGAAAGATCGGGTCTGAGTTCCGAATGCTCATGATCTGATTCACCTTTATCCGTATGACTGCAGGTTCAATTCGACATTTGACATTATTGATAATCACGGAATCTGTCTCCCCTCCTGAAGAGGCCTCCTCAAGCCTGCTTTTCAGACTGACAAAGACATTGTTTACACCATGATTCTCTGGATTAACCATAAAATCTTCCAGTTGAACCTGATTGCCGCAGATTTCAGGATTAAGGGTAATAATTTCATTTTTTATCTTGGGAGAAACACCTGAAAAGTGGATGTTCCCGGTCAATTCACCATTTCCTTCCATTGCAAAAAGGTCCTGACCGGCCGGAAGTGAAATAAAAGAAATTAAAACAAAAAAAGAAACAATAACCTTCGAAGCAATCCAATTCATGTTTGAAATTTTAGAACATTATCTGCGCTTCGTCAAAACAATTTTATAGTTTTATTTAATTTCCCTCTCCTTGACAGGCCGGGGCGGTTTCCGATAAAGCGATTTTACCTCTGGCGGCTTTCCCCTGCGTTCATTTCTCTGTTCGAAATGCTTAAAAGGAGGAGGTGGGGGACGGCGGGGAGCTTGAAGTGGTTCCTCGAGCTCCTTTATGGGGGTTCTTACAACCAGATCCTTATGAAGCCTTTCCCTCCTGGGTTCAAATGTTGGTTTTGGAGACCGGTTTTCTTCTCTTTTGAACGGCAAAGAATCGGGAGAATCTCCCTTTTCGATCGTTTCCTTAAGATCCCTGATTCTATTTTCAAATCGCTGCGGAGGATTCAAAATCGGATGATCGTAAGTCACCGGACGGTGCACAATTCGCGAAGGGGGAAGGGGACTTCTCAGCCTCTCTTCAGGTTTTGGTCTTAAACTTAATTCGGTGGGAATGATCGGTAGTTGCCCTGAAATTAATCGCCCCTCCTTTATCGGATCCCGGGGAGGCGAAAATCGCTTTGGTATTGGCGTTCCCGAAACAAACGTATTTCGGGGAAGGATGGTGGTTGCCCCCGGAGTGCGGTAATTGATGAGGTCACGATTGACCGATCTCCCCCGCCCAGACCGGTTATCATGAAGTTCTCCCGGTGCGAGCGGAATCCACCCGACCCAATCGGATCCACGTATGAATCTGACATGACCCGGGGACCAGGCTTCACGTCGATGCCCTGGAACCCAGATCCACCGGCCAGAATTGTTAATCCAACGGCCATAATGGAAAGGGACCCAGCCCCAGGGTTCATAGGAAACCCACGTCCAACCCCAGGGCTCGATCCAGACCCATCTTCCGTTTCGATAAGGAATCCAGCCCCCAGGAACCTGGGGCGCCCAGACCCATCCATAGGAAGTGTCCTGAATCCAAATTCCGTATTGATCCAACTCCGAGACCCCCATCCGATATTCCGGAGGAAGATATTTCGGGCTCACCGACGAGAGAATCTGCCGGTCCCGATGACGATTCCATTCGTCCCACTCATCCGATTGATTCAAAGATTCAAGCGAATATCGGGGGTTTTCGTCGCTATCGATGACAATTCTCTGACCTTTTGTAATCCAGACCGGTTCAGCATCTGTACTCAGTCTGATCTTTCCGTCCTGCACAGTTATTTCGGTTGACCCGTCCTCTCTCACTTCCAGCCTGAAAATTGCTCTTTGTTCAACAATGATTGCGGCCTCGGGAGTGTCGATTTCCATGGCTGCACCGGACTCACTCATCGAAGGAGCCAGTCGGGTCATGACTGTGGCCAAACCAGCGGTTAATTGAATCTGCGTCATATCCTGTTCCAGATTTAGAAAAGCGATTTGGGTGTTTTCCGCTATCCGTATTATCGAACCATTGTCAATTTCGATTTCAGCTCTCGCCCCGTCAGAGGTCCCGATTTTATCATGCGGCCGAAGAGGCATGTTGACGGATGTGGAAATCCAATTGTCATCATCTCCCCTTTGAAAAAGAAGCTCTCCGGAGATATAACTGATCCGGGCAAGCCGGACGACATCGTCAGAACCTGACAATAATTCTTCAGCGGCACGCGTTGTCACCGGCAGGAATACCAGGATTCCCAGAATGATGAGAAATTTTGATCCGATTGATTTAAAACGACCACTTTGGATCATGGTTCTTCTCCACATGGATGCCGATTTCACGGGATTCTACTATTTTAAAACCAAAATGATTTAAAAAGTTCTGCGATAAGAAAATGGAAAGAATAATACGAAAGAAAGAAGATAAGAGTTCCAAAAAATGCGCCTGGAGGGAATCGAACCCCCGACCTACAGATTCGGAATCTGGCACTCTATCCAACTGAGCTACAGGCGCGTAAACACTTTCAAGAAAAAAATAAATTCATGGAAAAAAAATAGCGACATTACTAATTCATAAAGTGAGGATCTGGCTTCGCCAGTCCAAACGCGGGGTTCGGGGGCAGTGAGTACAGGGACGAAGGCCCCCGAATAATATAGCTTAGCAGTCATTTTGACTCGCTCCACCTGTACCGCCGTCGAACAAAGATGACACTATTATAAGTGAAATTACCTGTGATCAACAAGTCCCGGTTTTTCTTTTCCACTGACATTAAGAAATAAGACTGCCATGCCAATTGCAACCAACATAAAAATTCCCGCACCGACATAGGGATATTCCATTCCATATCGGTCATAGACATACCCCCCGAACATCGGTCCCAAAATACGGGCCAGGCTTCCCATCGCCTGAGATACACCCATCACCGTTCCAACCTGATGAGGATCGCTGTACTGGGAAATCAGGCTGTTTAAAGAGGGATTATTGATGCCGACACCAAACCCCAGCAGAACTAACACACCAACCAGAAGATAAAAATGGGGGACGAAAGGAATTAAAACCAGTCCAAAAAGCATTAAAATTGTTCCGGCCACCAAGAGCTTCTTTTCGCCAAACTTTTTGGCAAGCCTGCCAATCAAGCCCCCTTGCATGACGGCCATCAGGATTCCAAGAAACCCGAAAATATAACCGGTCTCGACAGACCCAAACTGATATTTTTTTTCCGCAAAAAGTGCAAACGTCGCCTCAAGATTTGAAAAAGCGAAGGTAATTAAAAACGTCAAAATGACGAGGATGCTCAACAAATGAATTGAAAAGGTCCCCTTTATTCCCTGGAGTGTCAGCGATCTGCTTTCTCTGGCGAGAATGCGATCAGGTTTACGCGACTCTGGGAGATTGACCAGGGCTGAAAAAAAATTGACACCACAGATGACTGAAGCTAGATAGGCGGGGATTCGATATCCGTAATGACTGAAATAGCCTCCGAAAAGCGGACCCAGGACAAATCCAAGCCCAAACGCCGCCCCGATCAGACCCATTCCTTTAGCCCGGTTTTCTGCATTGGTCGAATCTGAAATATAGGCCTGGCTGGTTGAAATGTTGGCTCCAAAGACTCCGGCAAAACATCTCGAAATAAATAATACTGCCAGGGAATCGGCCAGACCAAAAATCAAATACGAAATCGTGGATCCCAGAAGGCTCATCAGAATGATCGGCCTCCTCCCTACCCGGTCAGAAACTCTTCCCCAGATCGGCGCGAAGATTAGTTGCATGAGTGAGTATGATGACATTAGAAGTCCCACCGCAAGGGCCGTTGCACCGTATTTCTCCGCATAAAAAGGGGTAATTGGAATCACAATGCCGAAACCGAGAAGGTCCACAAAAACAGTGACAAAGATGATGATAAGCGGAGATTTTTTCATGGGTCAAATTGAAATGAATGGAATCGGAAAATTTCCGTCACAGGGCTAAGAATTCTGTTGCAACAAACTTTTAAATATATGTCAATTGCCTTCCAGAGTAAAGTTTTTTCTATCAACTTGATCTTGTTGATACTCTCCTTTATGATGAACGAATGGAATTGTCCTCTCATAGCCGATTGTATTTAAGTAACCGCTTTGTCTATCCTGTTCTCTCCCGAAGATCAAAAGGAATTTCCATTGGCATTAATTTGAATCCCGATAAGATCTGCAATTTCGATTGCATTTATTGCCAAGTCGACCGCCGTACTCCCGATGAAGGAAGCCAGACGGTCAATATTGGTTCGGTTCTTAGTGAACTAAGGAACCTTTTGATCTCATTTAAGGATGAATCGATCTATTTAACTCCGCCATTTATAGAGATTCCGAGAGAACGAGTCAATTTAAAAGACATTGCTTATTCAGGCGATGGCGAGCCCTCATTGTTTCCCGGGATATTCAACCTGACCCGAGAGGTCATCTCTCTAAAAAACTCTCTTGGATTTCCCAACGTGAAGCTTATCATGATTACCAATGCCAGCGGCATTTCGAGGCCCGAAACCTTGAAAGCCATTGGTCTTCTCGATGCCGATCAGGGCACGCTTTGGGCAAAACTCGATGCCGGCACGGAGGCTTATTTTCATCAGGTTTGCCGGACCGGCTTTTCGTTCCAAAAAATTCTTGATAACATTCTTCTTATCTCACAAAAAAGGTCCATTGTCATACAAAGCTGTTTCATGAAAATAAATCGTGAAGTTCCTTCAAAACTGGAGATAGAATCCTATTCTCGAAGGCTCATTGATTTTGTCAATGCGGGCGGAAGATTTGATTTGATTCAGGTCTATACGGTCGCCAGAAAACCGACTGAATCGTATGTTCAACCTCTCGAAAATAGCGAGCTCGATGAGATCGCTGAAATAGTCAGAAATAAGAGTGGCCTTGCCGTAGAAACTTATTACCATTCTTAATTCATTCCCGGAGAAAACAAAATGAGCGTATTTAGCAAAGAATATCAACATAAATTCATTCGTGTCGCCGAAAAACTGAAAAAAGGAACTCCTGTTCAGGAAAGCGAAGAGGCTCTTATTGCAGAAATCATGTCCCAGCACCCGGAATTCATTCCGATCTGGGAATTGGGTGATTTGTCCGCATCTCCACAGGAAATTAATGGAGAAATCGTGAACCCCTTTGTTCATACCGCGCTCCATCTGGTCATGGAAAAGCAGATTGAAATTAACAAACCTGAGGAAGTCGTTGAGGTCGTGAATACCTTTCTGAAGAACGGAATCGACCGGCACAAAGTGATCCATCAAGTCGGGGGGATCTATGCGGAAATCTATTTTTCAAGTTTAAGAAGAGGTCAGATGTTTGAAGAATTCAGCTATATTGAAATAATCAAAGAAATGGCAAAGGGAGAGTGACCTTGAATCTATTCGACCTGTCCAGGACGGAGGGGTTCATGACACCTCTCGCAGAATTCTTCTTTGGCCATATTTTCATGAAAACATTCAGGGCAGAAAAGATGTTTTTCCCAAAGGTAAGAAGGAAATTCCGTTAAACATTTTTCACAGAAACTGGACTGATTTGAATTTGGCGTATCGCACTGTGGGCAGTAAAGGATCATAAACGACAGCCTTTATGAAATAAAAAATCCCGCCTTAGCGGGATTTTCTTCATCTTCAAACGATTTCGTCTGCTTTACTTGGGTATTCCTGCTTTCGACATTTCAAATGGATGTTTGACCTGATCAGCTGCAACCATCTTGATGGCGTGATGTTTGGCCAGCGTGTCGCATATTCCGACACAGATCTCGCATCCCTTGCAACGGTCAATCGCCACGAAAGCGGTTTTTCTCACAGTATCATACAGAATTGTATTGGCTTCCGGACAATATTGAGTACAGAGACGGCAACTTGTTTCCGAACAAATAGATTCATCGATTTCAGCTACTACATACATTGAATTTCCTTTTTGCTATATCAAAAATAAGATAAATTAATAATTTTTACGCCATCACCTGTTCTTTTGAACCTTTTACGGCCTGCCAGCCTTTTTCAATGGCATAGTTATGGGCAAAGGTAATCGCATCCATATTTTTTTGAATGAGCTGGGCCTTTTTGGCAAACTTCTTTTCAATCACATTGTCCAGTGAAGCTGTACCGCCAGATACCACAAACCCTTTCCCAATAAACCTCTCCTTTACCGACTGTTCCAGTGAAGTGAGATCCGGCATTCCCATTATACCAGCCATTGCCCCGCACATCGCCATATTCGTTGCCAATTCGGTTCCGGCGACTTCCACGGCGATTCGAGTTGCCGGAATATAATAGACTCTTGCGTTCTTTTCTCTCAATTCTCTCTCTTCGTCTTCGATCAAATTAAGAGGCGTTTCATTGTTGATCAAAACGATTCCGCCATTTTTAAGACCTGAATAAAAGGGCATGGTATACGATTTTCCATGCGTAATCACCTGGGAATGAAAGATCATTAACGCATTCGGGAAAATAATCTCTCCAATTTCATAGATCTTATCCTCCGCAATACGGACATAACTTTCAACAGGCGCCATCCGCTTTTCTGATCCAAAAAACGGGACAAGCGTGCTTTCTCCCTTGCTGATAATCACAGCATTGCTCAGAATATGAGAAGCAGTAACGACTCCCTGCCCTCCGATTCCAGCCATTCGAATATTATATCTCTTTTTCATCGATATATCCCTTCACTTGAAATTCTCAATTTTTAATCCCTGTCAGGAAGCGGGGACCGCTTTTTTGCTATCTTTCTCGACTCGCGCCAAATACTCCTTCGCTTCATCGGAAATAATTTCCATAAATCCATAACGCTCCTTTTCAACGGCGCGCGCGTCATCCATCACTTTGGGAGTTGGAATCGCATATTCAATGTTGCACGAAGTATAGGCCTGAACGTAGGTTGGACCGATCTCCCTGGCTATCAAGACCGCTTTGCGTATGGTATTGGCGACCCGGGTCGGATTGGTTGGTGCAATTCTCGCAATGTAGGGAAGACCGGCCGTCTTCGCCAATCCAATGACGTCCATTTTTTCAAATTTCTTGCCAAGCGGAGCCATCTTCAATACCATTCCCTTGGTTGTCATGCCGGACTCTTGTCCGCCTGTGTTACCATAAACTTCGTTATCCAGCAAAATCGTGGTAAATTTTTCTTTTCTAAACCAGGAATGCATCAGAGCGGAAAATCCGATGTCCACAAGTCCTCCATCTCCCGCCATGACAACCACGTCTTTGGGCTGATCAGGGTGGCGGATAGAAAGCCCTCTCTTGAGACCTGAAGCCACTGCGTTCGTGTCCCCATAGTTTCCATAAATAAAAGGGATATTGGCCTGTGACAATGCCAGACGCCCGCATCCCGCCGTGCCGACAATGATCGTATGTTCAGGAGCCGGAAGTCCCACCATGGTCAACCGGATAAAAAGAGTCATGGCACATCCGGCACACATCGGATGTTCTTCCAGAATTTCTTTAAAAGATCCCATTTCTGAAACCTTCACCTGTCTTCCGTAAGGTCCCCGTTCAACGAGATCGACATATTCCTTTGGCATGAAATGCGAAAACCCGTCGGATATCTTGATCGTATTCAGTGACATATTTTCTTCTCCCAGTTTGAATCCAGGTTATCTAATTTAAGTCGCGACTGCTCTTTAAAACTTTTTTCCTTTTGTCGGAAAGATATAGTCAAGAATCATTTCGGTCGGCATCGACATGCCTCCGAATACTCTCGGACCATCCATGATTTCGGCGTTGCTATGCCCATACAGGGTCGCCTTCACCTCTTTATTATGCCAGCCGACATAGTTAAATTCAGGAACAATGATCTTTTTCGCATGTTTACAGGCATTGATGACTTCCAGTCTTGGATACGGACGAAGCGATTTAACTTTTACAAGACCAATCATCACGCCCTTGTCTTCTTCTGCCTGCCGCACCGCTTCCCTTGCCTGGGAAACCGCACTTCCACTCGCTACGAGCATGATCTCGGCACCCGGATTCACGACTTCTATTGCGCCTCCCAGATAATGATCCACATGGCGGCGGGCTCTCTCATGCGCCGCGAATACTTCCTGCTGCCAGGAAGCATGCATGTGATAACTGATGAAATTGGACTTTTGAATCGGAGCATCTCTTGAAATACGGGCCGGAGGATTTTCATTGTCCATGCAGGGGGTCGCTGCCATGTAAGGATCTCTAGGAGGAAGTTTGATATCTTTGGGCGGAAGGTCGACATAACCACGCGCATGGGTTACAAAAAATCCATCGACGGCGACCACCACCGGCAGATTGACTTCCACTTTTTCAGAAATCACAAAGGCCTTCATCGTGTAGTCAAAGAAATCCTGCTGGTTTTCAGCATGAAAAAGAATATTTCCGGAGTTCAACAAATAGGATAGCTCCACATTGTCGGGCTGAATAGCCAGCGGTGCGTTCACGACACGGCACATCACCAGAAGAACAAGGGGCATGCGTCCTCCGGGCCATGACACGACCGTTTCGAGTCCTCTGAGTAATCCGGGACCCGCAGTCGCGGTCAGCGCCCGAACCCCTGAACGAGAGGCGCCTGAAATCGCTGACATCACGCCAATCTCCTCTTCTCCTCTGTAATAGTCCTTCAGGTATCCTTCCGCATAAAGATACCCCACCTGCTGCATCGTTTCGCTCTGCGGCGTGATCGGATAAGAGATCGCAATGTCCACGTTGCTCCGTCGAATCGCTTCTTTAGCCGCTTCGCTTCCGGTGATAAACACTCTCTCACGTGGCGCTTCAAAAAAAAGGTAATCCGGGGTTACCACTCGCTGCATTGCCGCGTCGCTTAATTTGGGAGCTTCTGCGGTTGCGGTAGAATTTGTTTTAACGTCTGACACTTTTTTCTCCTTTATTCAGAAAAGGTTGCTGAAAAACCGGTTATGATTTCAACGGATTGAATGCACTTTCAGGATAACAAAAATCAGGCTATTCCAAAAATTACACTACTTCTTAAGCTGGTGTCA
Organism: Nitrospirota bacterium; assembly: GCA_016194305.1. Taxonomy (NCBI): domain Bacteria; kingdom Pseudomonadati; phylum Nitrospirota; species Nitrospirota bacterium. The sequence goes on from JACQBW010000033.1 coordinate 87,616, forward strand.
AGGCCAATTTTAGGCCTTGTTCAGGCTGGTTTACGATACCCGACCCGTGTGCGAGAACCCGGTTTTTACTGTCAAATCAAGGCGTTTCCGAGTAATGCGTTCTTCGACCGCTCATTCCGTCCCCGTAGACCATAAAAACTCTTTTCCCCTGTCTCACGTGGTAGGTCGCCCACGCAGGAGACTTGCCCTCATATTCAGCGAGCGGGTCTTCTCCGCTCGCTTTTAGAAAGTCCGGGTAAGAGAGTCCCGCTTCAAGGACTTCAGCCATTAGGCACTCCGTTGTAAACCCCTTTCCCTTTAAGGCAATATGACTTAATAATTTTTCAATTTCATCAGGATTGTTCATTTCAATCGGGCTGATCTCTTCTTTCAATCTAATCTCCTCTTGGACAGTTTGGTCAAAAAACAACGCACGTCCGCTGCCGAGGACATTCCAACATTTGAAATGTATCGAAGAGGGTGCAATCCCGCAATTCCGAAAACGAAAGAAGCGTACGAAGCAGGTACGTCGACGAGTTTAATGAACGAGAGCGCGGCCTTTGGCATTTTTTACGAATCTGCTAATAACTTTCGTCGGATGAGGGGTATTTCCCACTCTCCACATCTGCTTTAAAGCGGCGAATGGCTTCTCCCGCCTGACCTTTGAGATCCGCGTACTGGCGGACAAATTTTGGAAGAAACTGATCAAAAAGTCCTAATAGATCATATAAAACAAGGACCTGGCCGTCACACTCAACCCCGGCCCCGATTCCAATCGTCGGAATAGATAAACTCTTGGTAATTTTCTTGGCGAGTGCAGCCGGAATCCCCTCAAGGAGCAATCCGAATGCTCCGGCTTCCTGAATCAGGAAAGCATCCGACATGATTTTTTCCGCCTCCTTCGGATCTTTCCCCTGAACCTTATACCCTCCCATTTGATGAATGGACTGGGGAGTTAATCCGAGATGCCCCATCACAGGTATTCCCGCCTCCGAAATGGCTTTAATTTGCCTTTGAACGGCGCTTCCCCCTTCCAGTTTTACCCCTATTGCGTTTCCTTCTTTTAAAAATCGTCCCGCGTTCCTGACCGCGTCGGAAACCGAAGTCTGGTACGAGAGAAATGGCATATCGGCTAATACAACCGCGGTTTTGACCCCTCTCGAAACAATCCGGGTGTGGTAAATCATCTCATCCATGGTTACGGGAAGCGTATTGGCATTTCCTTGTACCACGACGCTTAAGGAATCTCCCACCAGAATCAGATCAATTCCAGATTCATCAACGATTTTGGCAAAAAGAAAGTCATATGCGGTCAGCATCGTGATTTTTTTGCCTTGTTTTTTCTTCTGAAGCAGGTCAGGAATTATCATGATAATCGGATGATCTTAATCTCCTTTGAGTTGAATAAAGCGTGTTCTGCAGGAGCATAGCAATCGTCATGGGCCCCACACCGCCCGGAACCGGCGTAATCATACCCGCCCTCCGCGAGACCCCTTCGAAATCGACATCTCCGACTAATTTTCCGTCTAAAGTACGGTTGATACCTACATCGATAATCGTCGCTCCAGGCTTGATCATTTCTTCCGTGACCATTTTCGATTTACCCACCGCGGCGATCACGATATCCGCCTGCAGAACAATCGAAGAAAGATTTGCGCTTTTGGAATGACAAATGGTAACCGTCGCATTCCTCTGCAACAGCAATAATGCGACCGGTTTCCCCACGAGAATACTTCTTCCGATCACAACTGCATTCGAACCTTCTATCTTCACTTTCATATAATCAAGAAGCTTCATGACACCAAAAGGCGTGCACGGAATAAATCCCGGTGTTCCGATTACCAGTCTGCCGGCATTCATGGGGTGCAGTCCATCCACATCCTTGTCAGGACTTAGCCTGTCGATTATTTTACGTTCGTCTAGATGTCTGGGAAGGGGAAGTTGAACCAGGATTCCATGAATTTTTGGATCCCCATTGAGACGATCAATCAGCTTGAGAAGCTCCTCTTCTTTCGCTTCCGGACCCAACTCGTGGAACTCAGAATACATACCAGCCTCTACTGCCAGTTTTCTCTTGTTTCGAACATAAACCTGGGAAGCCGGATTGTTTCCAACCAGGACCGTTGCAAGACCGGGAACCACCCCTTCGGAGGCCAACTTTTTTACCTGACTGGCAATTTCGTTCCGGATTTCCAGGCCAATGCTTTTTCCATCAATAATCTTCGCGGTCATATATTCACTTTATCCCATCTGGCTCATTCATCACAAGGGTTCGATATTCCGTAATAATCTGGTTCATCCGGACGTCATGGGTCTCAACGGGGATAGACTCCACCAGTTGAAAATCAAATGCCAGTCCCGTTAAAAGTCCTTTTCCCCGTTGAACGAGGAGGCGGTCGTAATATCCCTTTCCGTAGCCAATTCGATTCCCGAAAGGGTCGAACGCGACACCCGGAATAATCCATAAGTCGATTGAAAGGGGACTAACCGGTCTAATAGAGGATCCGAAAGGTTCTTTAATCCCAAGCCTATTTTCATGGAGATCCTTTTTAAAATTATGAATCCCGGAAATTCCAATCTCGCTTCCATCCTCTTTTATAAAGGGAACCGCGACCTCTTTTCCCATTTCAAGCGCCTTCTCGATCATCTCCCAGGTTGCGACCTCTTTTCTGAAACTGATGTAAAAATGTATATTTTTTGCTCTTCTGAATTCTTCACGATTGAACAATCTGGTTTGAATGGCCCGGGAACGAACGCGGCATTCCTCCGAAGAGAGTTCCTGCCGTATTGAAAGAACATGTTTTCGTATTCCTTCCTTATTCATCCAGCCTAATCAAAATGGAAAGTTAAAAAAGAATGGGCGTATTTTCATACGCCCATTCTTTTTGGATTAAACGCTTTTGGCCGTTTCTCAAAAAATCTATGATAAAAATTAACTTCTCAAATAATGCTGCGGTTATCTCTTTCCCAAGACTGCATCTTTCGCAGCTTTCGCAATCCGAAATTTCAGAACTCTCTTGGCGGGTATCTTGATTGCCGCGCCGGTCTGGGGGTTTCTCCCCATTCTCGCTTTCCGGTTTACCACAACCAGTTTTCCAACTCCTGGAAGCGTGAACGCATTTTTTGCTTCGCGATAAGCAAGTCCCACGAGCTCCTCGAGAGCTTCATTCACCTTCTTTTTGGAAAGATCCAGTCTTTTAGATAGATGATCCAGGACTTTTGATTTGGTCATAGACTTTGCCATAAAACCTCCACATTGTTATTATTAATCGTTCGATGATTCCGCTGTCCGGCAATATTTTCTAATAAAATAAGGATTTTATAAAAAAAAGCAAGATAAAAATCAAAAACAAAAAAAACATCTAAGCATCGATCAGACGCATAAATCCCTTTTTTCCAATCTTTATCCGAAATTCCTGTCCGCTCTTTTTGAATTCCAGTTTGAAAAACGGATCGGTCATCCGGATCGCGTTGATCTCTACTCCGCCCTGTTCTATCAAGCGCCTCGTTTCACTATTGCTCCTGGTCACTCCCTGTCTAACCAAAAGTGAAACCAGGGGAACGAATCCATCCCCGGTTTCGTGAATGAACTCTGAAAGCAAAAGAGCAGGAAGGTCCTCCGGAAACTCTCTTTGACTATATTTCCCGCTAAAGTCTGTTGCGGCAGTTACGGATACTTCCTGGCCATGATACCTGCTCACCAGTTCCCTAGCGAGTCTTTTTTTGGCTTCCATCGGATGAAGTTTCTTTAATTCTTCCAGTGGTTCACTCGTCAAAAGTTCATAATATTTCCACATCACCGTGTCATTAATCGACATCACCTTGCCATACATATCTGTAGGGGACTCTGTCAGGCCGATACTGTTTCCGTAGGATTTGCTCATTTTTCTAATTCCGTCCGTTCCTTCCAGCAGAGGCATCGTCATCACCACCTGGGGTGCTAGGCCATATGATCGCTGCAAATCACGTCCGACCAGAAGATTAAACTTCTGATCCGTTCCCCCGATTTCGATATCTGCTTTCAACGCAACAGAATCGTAGCCCTGGATCAAAGGATAGAGAAATTCATGGATTGAAATCGGCTGATGAGCTAGATATCTTTTCTGAAAATCGTCCCGTTCCAGCATTCGCGCAACACTGTAATGAGCGCTCAACTGAATAAGCGCCTCTGAGGACATGTTCCCCATCCATCGGCTATTGAACTCAATAACTGTTTTTTCGCGATTTAAAATTTTAAATGCCTGTTCCTGATACGTTTCCGCATTCTGCAATACCTCTTCCTTCGATAAAGCATTACGCGTTTCGGATCTTCCGCTGGGGTCGCCAATCGTTCCGGTAAAATCGCCGATCAGAAAAATAACAACGTGACCCAGCTCCTGAAAGGCTTTCAATTTATAGAGCAGAACCGTATGACCAAGATGAAGGTCCCGGGCAGTCGGATCAAATCCCGCTTTGACTCTGAGCGGTTTCTTTAGCCGAATAGATTGTTCGATCTTTTCAACAAACTCCTCTTTCTGTATAATTTCGACACAGCCCCTCGAAAGGAAATCGACTGCCTTTTTTACTTCATCATTGTTTTTCATGTTGATCGTCTACCGTGATGAAAGATTTCATTTTCTCAAATTTCAGAGTTCCAATACCCCTCACCGCCATCAACTCTTCAATGGCATGAAAAGTTCCGTGTTTCCTCCTGAATTCGAGAATCCTCTCTGCGGTCTTTTCTCCCACACCAGGCAATCGTTTAAATTCCTCCAAGGAGGCCCGATTAAGATCCAGTTTCGTGGCGTCTGCGTCCAGGTCCGTTTCTTCGGGTCCATTCCACTTTTCGTTTGGAAAACCGTAATGACTCGTCTCCGGGCGCCAGCTTATTAGAGATCGTTTTTCCGAAAGCATGTTTTGCTGAATTGCGATGGCCAAACCCGCGGAGAGGAAAAGCAGGCATATTTTAAAAAAACGCTCCTTATTCCTCCTCTTCCTGCCCTTCCCGAATGAATTCATTGTACTCTTTGTGGTCCATTAAATTGTCCAGTTCAGCAGGGTCTGACATCTCGATGACAGCGATCCAACCGGCGCCGTAAGGATCTTCATTCAACCATTCCGGTCTTTCGACGAGTTCTTGATTGACTTCAATAAGGCGGCCGCTCACGGGTGAGAGAACCGGAGACGTCGTTTTAGTCGACTCAATTTCGGTAATTTCATCCTCAGCGGCCAATTCGAGATCAACCTCAGGCAACTCGATATAGACGATATCTCCCAGAGATTCTTGCGCAAAATCCGTGATGCCGATAACGGCTCTTTTCCCCTCTTTCCGGACCCACTCATGATCGGTTGAAAATTTCAAATCCTCATTTTTCATGAAACCCTCCAAGGATGATAGTGATATAGTTGCGTTTTCATTATAAATTAATTTCCTGCTTTCACGATATTTGCCAGATCGTAACCTCTTTTGATGAGGGACGAATGAATCAGAAAGGGGGTGGCCAGGTGTGGAAAAAAATAAAATGACTTTCCAAGCAAAATCACCGGACAGGATTTCTTCCGCGGATTTCCCGCTTTTCGGATCGCTTCCTGCGGGAAAAAGCTGGGATACTTTAATTCCGGCTGGTTCAACAGGATTCCGGAAAGACGAAGATGATTTTCCGCAAAGGGCATTAACCAGACCAGCCGTTCTTCAATTTCTTTTGCCAGTTCCTTCTCATTGACTTCCGGTCCGCCAGAATCGACCGGACATTGAACCACCAACCCTCTTTTGGATGAGCTCTGTTTGACTTCCTTCGAATTTGAAACTTCCTTCTCTGCCATGGAAAGATAGAGAAAATTAAATTTTTCCAGAGGCAATTGCGGGTTTCGTTTAAGGATCAGAAAATCAGCCATCGAAGTTGGAATCATCATTTCGTCCAATTCAAAAAATAACTGAAAGATTTTGTTTTCTCTTTCTCCCTGAAGATTTCCGTTTCGGGGATTCCAGATCAGACAATCGCAACCGATCCCTTCTCTTCCCTGGAACTCGATCCCGGCAATTCGTTTCTTTTCAAACCTCAGGGAGTTCGGCGTCAGGGTTAAGACCTCTCCCTTATTCTCCTTGATGATCTTTAGGAAGAGTTCACTCAATCCAGATAGGCTTTTGGTTGCTACAAGGGGGTCATGGCTGATGAACTGGAGGAGCCTGAATAATTCAAGCGTGGAAATATTTTGAAGCGTCTGACCCGTCTGAAAAATGACCAGCGCGTTAAAATAGGCTATTCCGTCTTCATCGAGCCCGCATTCCTGGCAGAATTGGGCCGCATTCTTGACTCGAAGCCGCGCAACCTTGAATCGATACCACAACCAGTCCGTAAGCGGACGAAGCCAGTTTTCTTTGTTTAAGGGTGGGATGCCCTCGTCATATAAATAAGGAGTCAAGACCGGAATCCATGAATCCATTTTTTCAAGAAAATGCTTGAAAGTCAGAACCCTTTCTCCAAAACCCGCTTTCAAATTGGACAAAGTCTCATTCCGGTCAGAATAGATCGTAAACCGGAATTCAGGAAAAATAATTTGGAGCCAGGCTGAGTTTTTCCTGAAAAGGTCATTGGATCTGCGAAGCAATGACAACGAAATCCCCAATTCGCTAAAGATCCTTTCGACCGGGCTATCCCTCTCGAAACCGACAGAAAGCAAGGGCTGCGGAAAGGGAGAAAAGAGTGGTTTCTCTTCCCGTGCCTTTTCGTCCAGAAGAACGGTTACTTTTTTGCCTCCCCTGGCAAGAACCGCTCCGGCGACAAGACCGGAAAGTCCTGTTCCGATAATGATGGCGTTGCTTCTTACGGCAAACTTGACGCTATTGGCCATTTAGTTCCAGAGTATTAAAAAAATAGGGAAGTTCATAAAGTGCTGAATCCTTTGAGTCGGAACCATGTACGACATTTTCTTCGATGCCGCCGCCGAGATCCCCTCGAATGCTCCCTTTCGCCGCATCTTTCGGATTGGTGGCTCCCATAATCTCTCTGACTTTTGAAATGGCATTTTCTCCTTTAAGCGCCATCGCCACAATAGGACCTGAACTCATAAACGTGGTCAGGTCGTTGAAAAAGGGGCGGCTTTTATGAACCAGGTAAAAACCTTCCGCTTCTCTTTTGGTCAATTGAAGCATTTTCAAACCGACCACACGCAGTCCTTTCTGTTCGAATCTTCTGATTACCTCTCCCACATTATTTTTTTTTACGCCATCCGGCTTAACCAATGAAAGCGTGATTTCCATATTCTTCTTTTCCTTCCCGATTTTTTAAACGTTAAACCAAGCCCGGTGCGATCAGAACGACCCGAATTACGCTAATCTTCAAAATAGGTCGCCGAAAGTCCCTCTTCCTCAGAAACGACAATTCGGGACACTTCCATGTCATCGCTATCGATTCTTTTTGTCAGGGTATCGTAAAGCCATTTGGATAGATTCTCGCTCGTCGGATTAATTTCTGTAAACGGAAATACTTCATTGATAAATGACCGATCGAGCGGATCGATCAGTGAACGAAGTTCTTTTTTAAGCTGATTAAACTCGATTGAGATGCCGGAAGAGTTCAGATCTTTACATAAGACAAAGAACTGAATCTTCCAGTGATGACCATGAATTTTTTCCGATTTGCCCTGCTGGTTCCTCAATTTATGGGCGGCGGAAAATGAATCCTCCACCATGATTTCAAACATGCTATCCCCTTTTCAAAATTAATCCTACAAAATATCTGAAATACAGCACTGAGTCAAACCTAAATTCTCAAATAATTTGACAACAATCCGCCATTGATATAATTTTAAAAGGGATTTCAAGGAGTTTGAGTGAAGCGTTCCGTCATTGCCTTACCGATACGTCATTTAGTCCTATTATTTTTTTTTAGTTCACTTTTTTCTGGATCCAGCCTGGCAGATGAGGTTTCAGCCCCTTCTCTGCCTCTCTCGAAATTAAGATCTTGCGACATTTCTGTTGCCAAAGCTCTCCCCAAGAAAAAGAGTTCCTACTGGCGGGCTTGTATCGCAGTGGCTAAAAAGCGCTATTATCACGAGGCCCCGACTGAAGCGATCCGGATGGAGGCTATTTCGGAACTGATTGACTTCTATCATCGCTTAGGGAATATTTCGGCGAATCCGTCAGACCGGAATAAAGAAGATTACTGGCGAAGACTTCAGTCGGAAGGTCTTGCGAGAAACCCTGTCTCCGCCCTGCCCAACACCGTTGTCAATTTGCGCCATTCCCTCCAGGGCAAACACTTAAGAGTTGTTCTTGACCTGCAGGACAGAGCTATTTACGAGACACATGAAAATAGAGAGGCCAATCTGCTCCAGATCGATTTTGTAAATGCAAAAATCAATGCAAACCTTGAGAAGAAATCCTACACGCTAGGAAGGAAGGAGATGAAGGCGGAATTAGAGCCTCAAGAACAAACAACCCGCCTTTCCCTGCTCAATATTCCGTACGATCGTTTCCATATTTCGCAGTTGAATGATCCCCATCGATGGGTCATCGATTTCCAGCTTTCAGAGATTCAAAAAGTTGAAAACACTCCCCATGATCAACCCCCCCTAACACCTTTTCCCAAGAAAACCGTAGAGGATTTTAATTCTCACAATCAGGGGATTCGCAAAATTATGATTGATCCCGGGCATGGAGGGAAAGATCCTGGTGCGGTCGGGCTCGGAGGGTATTCAGAAAAGGAAGCTGTCCTCGACATCGGCCTGCGTTTGAAGGTACTTCTTTTAAAATCGTTAAAAGTCGAGGTTATGATGACCCGTTCCAACGACGTTTTTATTCCTCTGGGAGAACGTACTAAGATGGCCAACGAGGCGAATGTTGATCTATTTATCTCGATTCACGCCAATTCATCACCCCACAGGACGACACGAGGGGTTGAAATTTACCTCCTCGGCAAATCTTCAGACAAGCGGGCGCTGAGAACCGCCGCCCGGGAAAATAATGTTTCAGAAGAAGAGGCCAGCCAGCTGGACCAGAATCTTGTATCGATAAAAAAGGATCTTTTTCAGGAATATAAAAAAGGGGAGTCCCTGGAATTGGCCCATGCCACCCGATCTTCCTTTATGAACCGGCTTAGGCCTTCCTATCCGGTCGTAGACCTGGGTGTTAAAACGGCCCCATTTTATGTCCTGATCAATACATCGATGCCAAGTATTCTGGCGGAAGTTTCGTTTATCAGCAATCCAGCAGAAGAACAACGGCTTAAAAACAGATCGTACCGCCAGCTGATGGCAGAATCGCTCCTTGAAGGAATTACGAAGTTCATCGCGGCCAACTCGAATCCCTCTGTTTTTTAAAATCCCTATTCGGGCTAAATACCTGAAATTGACATGCCCAATATTAAATTAACGATTGCTTACGACGGATCCCGCTACCATGGATGGCAGACTCAACCTAACGTGGTCACGATTCAGGAAGTTCTGACCCATGCCATTGAAACGATTACCGGAGGAGAGAAAATTCGATTGACCGGCGCCGGAAGAACAGATGCAGGCGTTCATGCAATAGGACAGGCAGCCAATTTCAATTCAGAAAAATTGTTATCGGAGAAAAAGTGGAAAACGGCGCTTAACGCGCTCCTTCCGTACGATGTGTCGGTGAACCAGGTTGAAATTGTTCCAAAGGCTTTTCATGCCCGCTATTCCGCTAGAAGAAAAAGTTACATTTACTTGATCGGAAAAGATCGATCTCCCTTTCTTTTTAAGAGAGAGTGGACTATTTTTTATCCACTTAATCTGGTTTCCATGAGAAGAGCATTGAATGATCTAATCGGACAGCATGATTTCACCTCTTTCGCTTCTTCACTGTCGGAATCTGATTCGAAAATATGTCACCTGTTTAAGGGAGAAATTTTAAGAGAAAAGGATTCGATCCGGATTCGGTTAACTGCAGATCGCTTTCTGACGCACATGGTCAGAACCGTTGTAGGGACTCTGGTGGAAGTCGGCACCGGAAAGAGGAAGCCCGGAGAGATCAAAACAATTCTGGCAGCAAGAGATCGGACATTGGCGGGCAAAACGGCTCCGCCTTATGCCCTTTATCTTGAAAAGGTTATTTATCCGAAAGAGTTTTCCTGATAATGGGGCAAAAAATGTTTTTTAACTCCGCAGTTCTTTTTTTTGGAATAACCCTCTTCTGCCTATCAGCGTCAGCGTCAGATGAATCGGTTGATCTGGAATTTACCCAAACTAAATGGCCCATGACACTCACTGCCCAGATTTTGGTTCCCGCCCCTCCTGAAAAGGTATGGAATACTTTGACGAATTACGATCACCTAGCCGATTTTTTGCCCGGGATGGAATCGAGCCGAATCGTTCGCAGAACCGAAGATCAGATTATACTTGAACAGATCAGCCGGAACCGTTTCTTATTTTTTAGAAAAAAGATCAAAATTATTTTAAATATTTCTGAGAAGAAAGATCGTGAGATCTCTTTCTACAAAATCGGGGGAGATATGGAACTCTTTTCAGGAAAGTGGATCTTAAAACAGGTTGAAGAGGGGAAAGGCACCCTGCTGATCTATATGCTCAAATTCAAGCCCGCATTCTATGTTCCAAGGTGGGTCATTCGGTATACCCTCGAACACGATATTCCGGACCAACTTCGAATCATCTCAAGACAATCTGAATCTTCGGGTTGAAAAGGGATCCGATTGAACTCTGATTTTAGTAGCGAATAGACAGAAGAAAAAAGTAAATCAAGATAAAGGGGGCCATAAATGGAAGTGCCAGGATGATCAGCATAATTCCCAATTCAACCATGTCAAAAAGAAAGTTTAACGAAGGATAGGGAGTCCAAATTATCTTTCGGTGGCCTTTTCCCCTCGCTCTGGCAAATCCAAAATTAGCTTGAAGACCGCCTTTTTGAAAAAGAAACGGACGACGACAGGTTTTTCGGTCGTATTCTGCCCTTAAAGCTGGGTCCGACAATATAAAATAGGCCTCGGAAATATCCTGGAAAATACTTTTTGCTTTTTCTTCCGATTCCTTTTCATGATGAATATCGGGGTGGAACTTGCGCGCAAACAAATAATAGGCCTGTTTTATTTCAAGCGTCGTCGCACCAGGCCTTACATCAAGCAATTTATAATAATCGATATACTCCTTCATAGACCACTCGCAGAGTGACTGAAGAACATCCGGTCGCCTTCGACCTCACCTTTCTATTATCTCATCTTGGACCAAGAATGCCAATCATGAAGTCGATCTTGGACTGACTGTTTTTTAGGTAAAGCGGGGATCCGAACGAAAGTTTATTTGGACGGTTTAAAAATGAGCGCGGCGGAATTGATGCAGTATCTCAAATAGGTTGGAGCGGGGCCGTCATTAAAAACATGCCCCAGATGCCCGCCGCATCGGGAACAATGAACTTCGGTTCTGGGATAACCGAGTTTGAAATCGGTCCTGGTGCCGATGGCATCCGAAAACATCGGCTGCCAGAAGCTAGGCCAGCCGGTTTGACTATCATATTTGTCTTTCGAGGAAAATAAAAGGAGATCGCAGCCGGCGCAGTAGTAGCTCCCCTTTTCTTTATTATCGTGGTATTTGTTTTCAAAAGGAGGTTCTGTCCCCTCCTGCCGGAGAACCCGATACTGCTCAGGCGTAAGGATCTTTTTCCACTCTCCATCGGATTTGACGACTTGAAACGATTTAAGGCTCTCTGCACCAATTGCCCGAAATGAACGGAACGAAAACAAAAAAGTCCCCGCCAGGGAGAGCATCAACCATTTAATAAGGGTTCGTCTGCAGACTGGCGCCCTAAGGATTTCCGGATCAAGAATGTTCATTTCTTAGATCCTAAGAGCTTGTCTATTTCTTCCCCAGTGAGGGTGTTCTTGTCAAGAAGTCCTCTTGCTATTATTTTAATGTTTCGTTTTATATTTCCCGACTCCAACCAATCGCCTAGCTGATCCAGATAACTATCATAATTGTCTAACCCAAGTCTTAATGCCAACGAGGAAGCCTTGTCGTAATCTTCTCCTTGAGCGGTCAGATCAAACTCTCCGGTAAACAATCCTTCTGCCTCAGGTCCTGCCAGACAAATCAGAATCTCTTCTTCATATAATTTTGTCCATTTTTCATATTCATCCGGATCCTCTATTGCATTTAGATCCGGAAAATCTTCTAAAGACTTTCCTTGATGAAAACCCAAGAAGTTTCCTTCAGGCTCAATGGTGATCTTTAAGGCTATCTGATTGAAATGGTGGCTTAGGACGGCGTGGCCGGCCTCGTGGTAGGCTAATCTTTTCCGATCTAGATTCATGTAGACCATTTCAAAGAGATCAATTCGAATTTGCTCATTTCATGAAACTTCCAGCCACTTCGCGACCCATTCTAAAAGCTCTGCCCTATTTTCTGGCCTTTCGATTACACCCTGTTTTTCGTTTTCCCTAATTATTCGTTCAAAGTCTATCTCGTCCGTATTTAATATTTCTTCAGACATGCATTTATCGCAAAGGCCCTTAATAACTCCATGCTGTTTCCCAATAATCTGTTTCACATTTCTGGTAAAAAAGGCAAATTGACATTTTAAACAGAAAGCTATTACTGTCTCCATGGATTCCCCTATTTAAACCACCGTCAAATTATCAGGCCCATAACTGTAGTAATCAGGGTTAGCATAACATTAATTAGGGTCACCCATTTTTCCTGCTTCCATAGACGTTTGGCTGAAAACTTTTCCCCATGATCCGCCATTCAAATCGCTTCTCAATGGCGCATGGTCCCTTTCACGGCGTTTAGATTACCCAAGAGCCGGACAAACCAATAAAGGGAACTCTTCATTTTATTGATATCATTCAGTCTACACATCCTTTACGGAGTATTTCTCTTTAAATTCCTTAAGCCATCTTTCCAATATGGCTACGTATTGTTGAAAGGCCTGAATAAGTTCGGACGGATGAGATCCATCAATCTTGAAAAAGTACTGCGGTATATTAATCGAAATAAAAAAACCCAAATTGGGATCAATACTAAAGAGAGCCGGGGCTGGAATTACATCGTATTCCGGACCAATCGGCGAATGGACAGTCCTGTCTTTCTTTTCAAATTCCGCCCCTGAACTCTTAGTTTCATTATTGCGTTGGTTTATTATTTCCTGACAAAGAGAACGCTCCTGAGGTGACAAGCTCTTTTCGAATACTGGAAAAAACTCGTCATATTCCTTTTTTGCTTCATTTTGCAAATATATCGTAACGCTACGTCCGGCACTTAGGAACGCGCTTAAATAATGTTCAAATGCTTCCGGATGGGCTTCGGTAGGGTGGCGGTGGACAGCAATAAGATTATCCAAAAAGAATTTCGTTTCTCTCAATTTTTTTTCGGTCTTGGAAATTTCCATCAAAAGATCTACTGTTTTCACATCTGACCATATATTTATTTTTTAATGCTGTCTACAAGGCGTTCAAATGGAGAGATTCCAAGGAATGGACAATTCTGGAATGTTTCGTAACTAATTGTTTTTACTACTAAAAAATGGAGCCGATGAGTGGAATCGAACCACCGACCTGCTGATTACGAATCAGCTGCTCTGCCAACTGAGCTACATCGGCCTTATGAATCAGGGCTAACCTTATTGGTACCAGACTTCAGAATAACAGTCAACAGGATTCAAGAATAACCCTGTATTCTAACAGGATTTTTCAACAACCTGCTAGTTCTCTCTGAGGAGTTCCATCGGTTTTCTTTGTGCAACACGCCCCGTTATCCAATAGCTGATGACGATCGTCAGCAAAACAGTTGCCATCACGACCGTCGGAAAAATAACAAAAGGCATTTTCCATTCTATCTCCAGAATATATTTTAAAAATACAATGGCAAGGATTGACCCCATGACGACGCCAATCGTTCCGGCAATCATTCCGAGAAGTGCATATTCCGCAATAAACATGTGTGAAATCTTTCGCCGAGTGGCTCCGAGTATTTTAAGGATAACCGCCTCTTTTAGCCGGAAGTATCGTGTGGCCGCCATCGATCCGGCAAGGACCACCCATCCCGCTCCTACAGTAAATCCTCCCATAAACTGAACAGCCAAAAGGATTTTTCTCATGATATCCTTGAGGGTGTCGAGAATATGCCTCACGTTGATCACCGTCACATTCGGAAAAAGAGCAACGACTTCTCCCTGATAGGCCAACTCCTGATTGAGTGGTGCTCGTGAGGTGGCTATGTAGGTCACTCCCTTTCCTTTGAAAGCATGCGGAGTGTAAATCACAAAGAAATTGGTTCGCAGATTTTCCCAGTTAACCCTCCGGATGTTCGTAATCACGCCTTCGACAGGCGACCCCTGAAGGTCAAACGTAAGGGTCGAGCCGATTCCGACGCCGAGATGGCGGGCTAGATCTTCTTCGATCGAAATCAGATCCTTTTCTCTTCCCTCTTCTTCGCTCCACCATTGACCCTGGATAATCCGATTCTCTTCGGGAGCCTTCTCTTGAAAGGTCAGGACATACTCCCTCTGAAAGTACCACTGCTGATTACTTTTTAGTTGAGCAAGCGGTGAGCCGTTGACCGCATAGAGCCTTCCCCGAAGGATTGGATTGAGATCATGCCCCGCCGGGAATCCCCATTCACGGTATCTGTTTTCGACGAGGTTTTCAAACGGGCCAACCTGATTGTTTTGGATATCGACAAAGAAAAAAGAAGGGGCCCGCTCCGGAATATTGGAAGTCACCTGTTGAATCATACCGGCCCGGATGAACAATATGGCGGTCACCACAGTCGTCCCAAGACCGATCGACAAAATGACTGACTGGACAAACTGGCCCGGGCGATGCAGATTGGCGACCCCGTATCTGATCGCAAAGGAGGCGGGACGAAGATATTTGATTCCTTTAAGCAACAACAGGACTGCGAGCCTGAGCACAAGTGCCGAAGCAAGGAAAATTCCTAGAAAGAGCGCTCCTCTTCGAATATCTTCCGCTACCCAGAAAACAAAGAAAATTGACCCCAACACAATGAGAATCACCGTGATCCATCGGCGAACCCCCTTGATTGCCCGGGTCGGTGGAAGAATCTTATCGCGGAGGATAAGCGATGGAGAAAGATCCATTATTCGATAAAGGGGAATGATTGAGAACAGGAGGATCACTCCTATTCCGGCAAGAACTCCTTGAACAATGGGTATGAATGGAAAAACATACGACCCCGCCTGGGGAATCATTCCTCGAAGAGTCCCTTGAAATAAGGCATGGATGCCAAGCCCGATGGAGATGCCGAGTGATGCACCTGCAAGACCCATGATCAGAGACTGGATCAGATAGATCGTAAAGAGCACGCGAGAGGTTGTTCCCAGGCATTTGAGAATACCCATCGTTTCACTTTTTTCTTTCACGTAAGCGTGGATGGAATTTCCAACCCCGATCCCGCCAATAAAAAGTGCCACCATTCCCATCAAACCAAGATAAATGGTCAAATTATTGAGAAAACGGCGAAGCCTTGGCTGGGCCTCCCGGTAAGATTCCACAGTGGCTTTATCTCCGGTCAATGCCTCTTTGAGCTCCTCGAGAAGGGGAACCGGGCTGAGGGTGTGAGGGAGCTGGAGCAGATATCGATATCGGACTCTGCTTCCAGGCTGAATCAGGCCAGTCTCATTAAGGGAAGATTCGGAAATGAGAATTCTTGGCCCCATACTAAAGGCTTCGGTCATCCGGTCAGGCTCTTTCTGAATCACTCCTTCAATGACCAATTCGGACTGACCAAGCTGGATCTTTTCACCCTCCTTTAACCCAAGCTTGGCAAGAAACGAGCTTTCAACCCAGGCCTTTCCGGGCGAGGAAAAAGAGGACAAAACTCCCGCAGGCTCGAGAATCAGGTCCCCATAGAGTGGATATTCCGGACGTACGGCTTTCAGTTCGACTAGCTGGCTCTCCTTGCCGCCAGGTTTTCCTGCCATGGCAATCAATTCATAGACCAGAGTCTCCCGGATCCCTTTCTTTTCGAGTCCCTTGATGTAATCGTAACCCTGAGCTGAGATCGGATGGCTCATCTCGATTTCGATGTCTCCTCCCAGCAGGCTTTTGGCCTCCCGCATCATCGAACGCTCTACCTGGTTTGAAATTGCCCCGACCGTGACGATTCCGGCCACACCAAGAGATATGCAGAAGATAAAGAACCCAAAACGACGCCATGAAGATCGAATTTCCCTCCAAACCATCCGGATGATATAAGAGAAGTTCATCACGAGAGCTCAATCCTTCCATTTCTAAGCTTGATAACCCGATCGGCCAGATTCGCGATGTCCGGATCGTGGGTCACCCAGACCATGGTATTCTTCTCTTTCCGATGCAAAGCGATCAAAAGATCGACGATCTTTTTTCCGGTATCCTCATCCAGATTTCCAGTCGGTTCGTCGGCTAAGAGAATGGGGGGATTGACTGAAAACGCTCTGGCAATGGCAACACGCTGTTGCTCTCCTCCCGACATCTGGAGCGGAAAATGCCCGGCCCTCTCTAGGAGACCCACCTCATTTAAGAGTGACTGCGAACGGGCGGAAATGTTCATTTCTCCGTTCAACTCCATCGGCACTGAAATATTTTCAAGAGCGGTTAGGTGAGGAATCAGCTGGTAGGACTGGAAGACAAGACCGATCTGTTTCCCCCTTAATGTGGTTAGTTCATCTTCATCCAGCAGTCCCAAAGCACGGCGATCGATCTCAATAGTTCCTGATGTGGGCCTGTCGAGGCCTGCCAGGAGCCCTAAGAGCGTCGATTTGCCGCTTCCGGAGGGTCCCATCACCGCGATAAACTGACCTTGCCCGATTTCCAGATTGATATGGTCTAAAATAGTCAGCACTTTTGAACCGCTCTTGACTTTCATTACAAGCTCTTTAACCAAAATCATAAGCCATTCCTGCGACTATAAATAATTTGAGATGAGAGAAAATGTTCTATGTTATTATACACAAACTAATGGATGGTTGAATCATTACTTCATGAGAAACATTCTAAAACATTTCGGTGGCTTTATTCTAATTTTGACGACCATAGCCACTGCCCGGGGAGATCAAAATTTCATTGAAAAATCTTCCCATCTCATCGTAGCGTTTGGTAATAGTCTGACGGCTGGTTACGGTGTGACTCCTGATGAGGCTTATCCGGCACTTCTGGAAAGACGGTTGCGGGAGAATCATTTTTCCTATCGCGTTTTGAACGCCGGTATCAGCGGAGAAACAACCAGTGGGGGGCTCTCACGAATAGACGA
This sequence comes from Nitrospirota bacterium, assembly GCA_016194305.1. NCBI lineage: Bacteria > Pseudomonadati > Nitrospirota > Nitrospirota bacterium. Next base: position 104,797 of record JACQBW010000033.1, read on the forward strand.
AGTGATCCGGCATAATCCTGAGATTGTGATCCTGGAACTGGGAGCCAACGACGGTTTGAGAGGTGTCCCGTTAGGCCTGATCGAATCCAATTTGGGCAAAATGATAGGAATTCTGCAGAAAAGGAAGATCAAGGTATTGTTGGCAGGAATGAAACTCCCTCCTAATTATGGAGCGGATTATACGGATGGATTTCATCAAATGTATTTTCGCCTGGCCAAAAAGTATCGTTTGAAATTGATACCTTTCTTACTTGAGGGAACGGCTGCAAAGGAGGGTTTGAATCAGGCGGATGGGCTCCACCCGACAGCAGAAGGTTACAAAATTGTATTGGTCAATGTCTGGAATTACCTGGTACCTTTACTTCGGTAGGTGATTTTGACACCCGGCTGCCTGAAGCAAAAAATCCCGCTTACTTCGGAAACTCGAGTTTACTAACAAAGGCTTGAACAATATACACTTTCAGATTGTTGGAATTCGCATCGTGTGGAAAGAGAAAAAATCCTAACCTGCCCGGCGAAAATCCCTGAGTATACCCATACAGAATCTCCCCATCCTTGAAATGGATCATCGCTTTCTTCCCATATTGAGACTGGCTCGATCCCTCAAAGCCGCTGGGCGCCTGGTATTCTTTATTCCCTTTATAATCCTTTACAAAGAATACCGCTTTCACCTGAGTTAAGGAAATTTCGACAGGCACCGGAAAGGATTCTCCGTCTGTCTGGTTTAAATGGAACCGGTCCTTATTGGGGAAGAAATCCTGGGTCGTTCCCTTAAGAACCTTTCCATCCTGAAACCGAACCACAATTCTCTGACTTAGATCCATAGAAATCCCGCAAGATCAGGTTCCTGATTCCGTAACATTCAGATCTAATTCTACCACTTTTTGGGATATTGTCAGGTTGCTCTTATCAAGGCTGAACAGGTCTTTTTTCGTTTTCCTTCTCTCATCAGCCAGTTTTTGGTATAATAAATTGTCGTTTGACTCCAATCCTGTATATTCAGTACTATCAGGATTGCAGATAGATGAAATAAGGAGTCTCGCATGTTTGATTTTCAAGGACGATTTGCAGCGCTTGGAGGCGAAGACAATTTAAGTGCCGAAGAGATTAAGAAAATGATCGCTGACGGGAACTCTTTAACCATTCTGGATGTCCGGGAGCCATGGGAATATCAGACCGCTAAAATCGAAGGTTCTGTTTTAATTCCGCTTGGACAGTTAGAAAAGAGAAAAGACGAATTGGATCCGGAAATGAAGATTGTCTGTCTCTGTCATATGGGTGTACGAAGCTTTAAAGCGATGAAATATCTGCAATCGTGCGGATTTAAGAATGTTAAGAATATGGCAGGTGGAATTGAGGCCTGGTCGCTGAAAGTCGATCCGGCTGTGCCTCGATATCGTTAACCGGATTTATTCATATAAAAGGAATCTTCCATGTCAGCACAAAAATTTATGATCGGTGAAGAGGTTTTTGACGGTTGTCCTAAAGTCCTTTTTGTCAATAATGAACCGTTAATCAGTTTTGAAGTGGGGAATAATAACCAGCTGGTTATTAATGCTACCTCTTATAACAAGGACGGCAAAAAAATTGCCCAGGTTGCAAAAAATGTCATGGTCATTAACGATAATAATGAAAATCAGATCGTGATCCAGCCA
>JACQBW010000034.1 GCA_016194305.1 Nitrospirota bacterium
CTTAATTTATATAATCGATCAATATGATCATCGGCGTTCCGAAAGAAATCAAGGTCCACGAATACCGGGTGGCCATTGTGCCCCATGGGGTCAAGCGGCTTGTTGAAAACCGTCACGCCGTTTTGATCGAAAAAGGGGCCGGCCTCGGAAGCGGAATATCGGATGAAGAGTTTTCCTCTTCCGGAGCTAAACTGGTTTCCAAGAAAGAACTGTTTCTTCAGTCTGAACTCATTTTGAAAGTCAAAGAACCTCTTCTGGAAGAGGTTCCTCTTTTCCGAAAAGGTCAGATTCTCTTCACCTATCTCCATTTGGCAAGCGCTCCCTTGCTTGCAAAAGGCCTTTTGGAAAGCGGTATCACAGGAATTGCGTATGAGACGATCGAACTGCCGGACGGCACACTTCCCCTCTTAATGCCTATGAGCGAAATTGCCGGACGTCTTTCTGTACAGGTCGGTGCTTTTTATCTCCAGAAATCTCAGGGAGGGATGGGCGTCTTGTTGTCCGGCCTGGCGGGGGTTCCCCGGGGAGAAGTTGTGATCCTGGGTGGAGGAACGGTCGGTTCCAATGCCGCCCGGATGGCGATCGGCCTGGGAGCAGGGGTGACGGTTCTCGATTCCCGGCCGAACCCCTTAAGACGACTGGATCAGGAGTTCAAGAACCAGATTCAGACGTTGATCTCCTATCCGGAAACTGTGAAAGAGCAGGTGATGAAAGCCGACATTCTGATTGGAGCGGCGCTTATTGCGGGTGCGAAGGCTCCGTTCCTGGTTTCAAAGGAATTGATTTCCAATATGAAAAAGGGGTCCGTAGCGGTAGATGTGTCTGTCGATCAGGGGGGATGCTTTGAAACAACCCGTCCGACAACACATCAGGATCCGGTTTACAGGGTTGGCGAAGTGCTCCATTACGCCGTGACCAATATGCCCGGGGCGGTTCCAAGAACGGCGACTTTTGCACTGACCCATGCCAGCTTTCCTTATGTGTTGAAATTGACCGAGCTCGGGTTTAAAAGAGCGATACAGAATGATCAGCCCTTTTTGAAAGGGGTCAATCTCCTGTCGGGAAAAGTGACCCACCCCGAAGTGGCCAGAGCAATCAACTGTCGATATGAACCTGTTCTATAGTTAAAACGCCCATAACCAGGGGAAACGCGTATTCCTTCCTTAATCGGCTATACTTCAGGTCTCAAACCCAACCAGATTCGTAAACTCACTCAGCTTTATCGCAGAAAAAATCTCCCTTCTCAACTTATTTCGCCGGAACTGGCAAGAAGCCTCACAGAGCTATCTCTTGAAACCGGCCGGCAGGTCGGTTTGTTGATACACCGGCAGGGAGGGATTGAAGCGGTGATCATAGGGGACGAACGTGAAATCGTCATTCCCGATCTGAGCGCCTATCGCCTCGGTGGAAAGAGGCTCAGAGGCCTTCGTTGTATTCATACCCATTTAAAACACGAACCCTTGACGCAGGATGACCTGACTGATCTGGCCCTCCTTCGGCTGGACTTCATGGCCGTGATCGAAGTCCTGGAAGATGGACTTCCTGGATTTGTCACGTTGGGGTATTTGGTTCCTCCTGATTCGGACCATAAAGTTTACGAGATACTTCCTCCCGTCCCTTTTCATCAATTGAAGCTTCCCTGCGACGAATTTATATCGGATCTTGAAAAGAAATTAACCCAGGCTCAATCCACGTTCGACATTCATGATCCTCGGGAGAGAGCCCTTTTGGTGTCGGTATCCACCGGAGATCGAATGGACCAGGAGGATTCGCTCGAGGAGCTAAAAGAACTGGCCCGTTCCGATAATTTGTTGATCCTTGATGCGATGATGCAAAGACCGAAATCGATTCACCCGAAATATTTGCTCGGTTCAGGAAAAGTCAAGGAGGTAGTCATCAAAGCGCTGCAAGCGGGAGCGACGCTTCTGGTTTTTGACCAGAGTCTTTCACCCGGACAGGCCAAGGCAATTGGTGAACTTTCGGAAATGAAGGTCATCGACCGGAATCAGTTGATTCTCGATATCTTTGCCCAGAGGGCCAAAAGCCGGGAAGGAAAAGTTCAGGTGGAACTGGCGCAATTGAAATACCTTCTCCCCAAACTTTCAGAAAGGAGCACCGATCTTTCCCGGCTGACCGGAGGGATTGGAGGGAGAGGTCCGGGAGAAACCCGTCTGGAAATTGATCGTCGAAGGGTGCGCGAGAAGATTGGAAGACTTGAAAAAGAGCTCAGATCGCTGACCCTGGGACGTGAACAACGGAGAATGAGACGGAAAAACAGTGACATTCCCATTCTTTCGATCGTGGGTTATACCAATGTCGGTAAATCGACCCTGCTGAATATCTTAACCAAAAGCGATGTGACGGCGGAAGATCTCCTCTTTGCAACGCTTGATACGGCCAGCCGCAGGCTCCGGTTTCCCCGGGAAAGAGAAGTCATCATCACCGATACGGTCGGGTTTATTCGTGACCTTCCCAAAGATCTTTTTGCCGCCTTTGCGGCCACCCTGGACGAACTTCAGGACTCAGACCTCCTTTTACATGTCGCGGACATGTCGAATCCGAGGGTCGAACAGCAGATCAAGGCGGTCGAGTCCATATTAGCCCAGCTTCATCTGGAGACGAAACCAAGACTGTTGATTTTGAATAAAATGGATAAAATGGACCCCGAAACGGTCAAAAATCTTACGTTTAGACTTCAGGGAATTCCGGTCTCGGCGCTTCATCCAGAGAGTCTGGAGAATCTCCTCTTGGCCATGGAGGAAAAAGTCTTTCCTCCCCGTAACTTTTTGGAATAAAAGGGGTTTAAAAAGTATGTGGAGGGGAAAAACCGCCCTGAAGAAGGCGGATCGTCACGAAATTGATCCTGATGCCCGTCTGATGCTCCGGTATCGCGAGGGGGATGAGCGTTCCTTTGACCTTCTGTTTCACAAATATTTCAAGTATGTTTTGAATATTTCCAGGAGGTTTTTTGAACAAGAGGCGCTTGCCGAAGAGATGGCCCAGGAGGTTTTTACCCAGATTTATCTGGCCAAAGAAAGTTATGAAGCAACAGCCGCTTTTAAGACCTGGTTATACCGGATCACGCTCAATAAATGTCTGAACGAAAAACGAAAAGGGGTCTACCAATTTCCAACGCATTCAATCGACACCCTGATTGAAGATGAAGATGGAGGTTCATACAGCAGGGAGTTAAAGGATCAATCGCAGATGTCCCCTCTGGAAGGGCTTGAAAAGGCCGAATTGGAAAAATTATATCAAAAAGGATTGGGATCACTTACCGAGCCGCAGCGGGTCTCGTTTATCCTGAGCCGGGACGGGAATCTCTCCTATGCGGAGATTGCACAATCGATGAAAACGACGGAAAATGCGGTGAAATCCCTCATTCATCGGGCGAACTGTTCCCTCAAGAATTATTTGAAAGCTTCTTTTAAGGATGAAGGAAATTGAAATGATGAATTGTCACGAAACTGAAGAACAGTTAACTTCCTATCTGGATCTCGAGTTATCGTTAGGGGAAAGGGAATCGATTAAAGAGCATCTTTTGGGCTGTTCCCATTGTCGGGAAGCCCTTAATGAATTGAAGAAAGTGGGGCAATGGGTTCATCTGGTTCAATCTGAGCCGGACTTCTATTTTGAAAAACAGTCTCTGAGAATCGTTAAATCTTCGGGTGTCACTCGCGAAGAGAAGATTGTTTGGGCTCTGGCTCCGTGGGAGCTTTTCCGTGTCCCCTCATTCCGGCGGGCCGCGATCACGTTCGTTTTTCTTTTCGCGGTCGTGACTGCCTATTACCTGGGTTATCAATCCCGTCCTTTCTGGGTGGCTCAAAGTGTGGGTGTTTCAGAGCGTGACCTTGAAAAAATCAACCGGGAAATCGATTTCTATCAAGATTTCGAAATGATTCACCAGCTCGATCTTCTCAAAAAGATGGATACGGGGAGCGAAAAGGGAAAGGAGCAGAATTTATGACAAAGATTCATTCCGTTATCCTGGGTGGAATCTTCTTCCTCACTTGCATGGTGGCCACTCCCGTTTCTGCGCAGGTGGAACGACTGACTCCTCAGGAAAGAGAAAAGGTCAAAAAGAATTATGAAGAGTATGAAAAGTTGCCACCCGAGGAAAAGAGCCGTTTAAAACAGAGATTCCAGGAATATCAGCAAGCGCCCCCGGAACAGAAAGAGAAATTGAGGGAAAATTACAAAAAGTACAAAAACATGAGTCCCGAAGAGCGGCAAAAACTCCATCGAGAGCTGGAAAAAAGAGGTTAAATCCGAACGCGCAATGAGTTGAAGTCGAGGTCTTTTTTTTAATCAGCTAGTTGTGTTATAGTAAATTAAATGAAATTAGTTCGATTCTGCTCCACTTTGATATTATTGGGCGTGGCCTTGTCCATGACGGGCCGGGGAGTTTACGCCGTGGAGCCTCAAACGACCGCAGGCGCGTCTAAAATTGTCATCGTCACCCCAAAAGAGGGGGACCATCTCCCTGCCAGTGATGAAGTCCAGATCGAATATCAATTTGTCCGTGGCATGAAAGACAACGGAAATCATGTTCATGTCTATCTGGATGGCGAAAATGAGGGGACGTCAAGACGTTCTCCAAGAGGACTGGGAAAACTTGCTCCCGGAAAACATACCGTATTATTAAAAGTGTCCAATCAGGATCATGAGTGGGTCAACGTGGAAGCCACGGTGCAGTTTGAGGTTTCTGCTCATCCCTCCCGTTAAGGAGTTTTTTTCATGTTAAAAGAAACAAAATTTATCTGGCTGGACGGAAAACTGGTCCCCTGGGGTGAAGCGAAGGTCCATGTTCTGACCCATTCCCTCCACTACGGATTGGGGGTATTTGAGGGGATCCGTTGTTATAAAGGGAGTGCGGGACCGGTCATTTTCCGGCTGAAGGAACATACCGAACGCTTATTTGATTCGGCCCATATTACCCGGATGAAAATTCCGTTCAGCATAAAAGAGATCATGGATGCGACGATCGAAACGGTGAAGACAAATGGGCTGGAAGAAGGTTATATCCGGCCACTGGTATTTATCGGCTATGGTGAAATGGGTCTTTACGTTAAGGAGAATCCGATTCAGGTGATGATTGCGGCCTGGCCCTGGGGGACCTATCTCGGAGATGAAGGAATTAAGAGCGGCATTCGGGTCAAAATCTCTTCATTTACACGGCACCATGTCAATATCAGCATGACTCGCGCAAAAGTGAGCGGATACTATGTGAATTCCCAGATCGCAAAGCTCGAAGCAAAGGAACTGGGATTTGACGAAGCGCTCCTCCTGGATACCGAGGGGTACGTTGCTGAAGGTCCGGGGGAAAATATCTTTATCGTCAGGAAGGGTGAATTGAAAACCGTACCGCTGACATCGATACTGGATGGCATTACCAGAAACTCGGTGATGACCCTTGCCAGGGAGCTCGGCATTCCATTTCGGGAGGAACGATTCACCCGGGACGAACTCTATATCGCCGATGAAGCCTTTTTTACCGGAACGGCGGCGGAGATTACCCCTATCCGGGAAGTCGATGGAAGGCAGATTGGAAAAGGAAAACCGGGTCCGATAACCCAACGCATTCAGGAGAAGTTTTTTAATATCGTCAGGGGAAAAGAAAAATCCCACGCCGAGTGGCTTGTCCCGGTCCGGTAATCAGCATCCTGGATGAAATTCGATTACAATAAGATCAGATCGCCTCGAGAAAAGCTTGGGGGGTATCTCTTTCTTCCCCGGTTAATCGACAAAGTCCGATTGCAGGCAAAGGGAGAACTTCCTGCCGAATATTGCGGCAATCTTTTTGGAAAAGGGAACGCACTCGATAACCGATTGCTTCAGTTTACGGGTCTTGATGCAGAAAAACTTCGGGAAGTCATTTTAACATCCTATCGGGACGAAGAAGTTCTCGACTGGGTCGAAAAAAATGCAATTCGCCATACCGAAAAAGAAGTGGCGGCCTGGATTAAAGAGATCGACACTTATCGTCCTGCTCCGGAAGGGGTCCTCTTTCGAAAAAAGAACTATCCCGAACTTGCAAAAAGAATCGATATCGGCGCTCTCAATGTCCTGGACATGATCGACATGGATGAAGGCCGCATACCGGTCAAATAAACCCGTTCCCCGCTCGTCAGGCATTTCTAACAACAGATCCCCATTTCTTGACAGTCACTCATCGAAAGCAGTAGTCTCGATCCATGGGACGTCCGAGTTCTGAATTCAAGAAGGGCCGCGGAAGCGGAGAGAACCCTCGAAATCGATTTGAGTCATTTTCCAGAATTAAAATAACCGACCCCGACTGGGAAGCGGAAGAAGAACCTTCTCCTGCTACTCAATTTCTTACCGATACATCCCGCACGATTATTACCACCCACACCAGCCCGGATGTTGGTTTTGAAGCAAGTATTAATCCATATCGTGGATGCGAACATGGGTGTGCCTATTGTTATGCCAGACCGACTCATGAGTATCTGGGGTTTTCAGCGGGAATGGATTTTGAAACCAGGATCATGGTGAAACCGAGGGCGCCCGAGCTCCTGCGCGGGGAGCTTTCGTCAAAAAGCTGGATTCCGAAATTTCTTGCGATGAGCGGAGTCACCGATCCCTATCAGCCGATTGAAAGGAAGTTGGGATTGACCCGCAAGTGCCTTGAAATTTTGCTCGAATTCCGAAACCCTGTCGCAATCATTACTAAAAATTACGGCGTGGTGCGAGACAAAGACCTCCTTTCGGCTCTCGCGAAATTTCAGGCAGCCATTGTCTATATCTCGATTACCACGCTTGACCGAGACCTCTGCGGGATCCTTGAACCAAGGACTTCCCGGCCGGAGAAGCGATTGGAAGCCATTTCAATCCTTCACTCAGAGGGGATCCCGACCGGAGTCATGGTCGCACCCGTCATTCCAGGTTTGACCGATCCGGAAATTCCCCGGATCTTGCAGTCGGCAGCTCAGGCCGGGGCCCGGTTTGCAGGGATGGTTCCGCTTCGTCTTCCGTTTGCGGTGGCTCCGCTATTTGAGGATTGGCTGGAACAGCATCTCCCGGATCGGAAGAACAAGATTTTAAATCGTATCCGCGAGATCCGGGGAGGCGCCCTGAACGATCCTGAGTTTGGTTCAAGAATGACAGGAAAGGGGGTTTTTGCCAGACAAATTCACGATCTATTCGACCTGTCGTGTCGAAAAACAGGTCTTAACCGGGAGAAATTTCAACTTTCTACCCGGCATTTTCGGCCGCCCGCCGGGAGTCAGATCTCTTTTGATTTCTGATCTTCTTGATTTCCAAAATACGGGACTTCCATACTTCGTTCGAAAACATTCGGCGATTAAAACAAGGAATCGGATTATGGAGAAGAAAGGAATGGAAAGCATGATCGAGAAAATACCGGTTCGAACTATTGCATTCGTCATTTTTTTGATCATGGCTTCTTTAAAAGTTTATGCAGGAGAAATGACGATCTCTGCGGCCGCAAGTCTTACCGATGCCCTTCAGGAGATCGGAATGGTTTTTCTGGAACAGCATCCCGAACACCACGTTTATTTTAATTTTTCAGCATCCGGTCCCCTGATGCGCCAGATTGAACAAGGCGCGCCGGTCGATCTTTTTATCAGTGCCTCTCCCAACGAAATGAATGAACTGGAATCAAGAGGCTTGTTGATAGACAAATCCCGAAAAGATCTTCTGAGCAATGACGTGGTTCTGATCCTTCCGGCGGGGTTGGATCGTCGCGTTCAAAGCTTTCATGATCTTCGGGATGCCTCAATAAAGAAGATTGTTATCGGCGATCCTGCTTTCGTGCCGTGTGGCCGCTATGCCCAGGAAATCCTGAAAAATCTTGGAATCTGGGATGCTCTCAAACCCAAATTGATCTTTGGAGAAGATGTTCGTCAGGTCCTGGAATATGTCGCGAGGGACGAAGTTGATGCCGGAGTGGTGTTCGCAACCGATGCGGCAATCAAATCTGGCAGGGTAAAGGTGGCCGCCTTTGCTCCGGAGAAGAGCCATAGTCCGGTGCTCTACCCCGTGGCTATCATCAAGAGCTCAAAGAACCCGGAACTAGCCAGAACTTTCCTCAACTTATTGGGAAGTCCAGACGCGCTGGCTATTTTTAAGAAATATCAATTTAAACCTTTCGAGGAGAAACTAAAATAATGAAAATCAGCGGTCAGAATAAATTACCCGGAGAGATTATCGCCATCAAGAAAGGGGATATCGAATGTCAGGTCACGATAAAAGTTCACGAAAATCAGGTTGTTTCCGTGATCACGCGAGACAGCGCTGAAGAGATGAAACTGAACATAGGAGACAGGGTGATTGCCCTGATCAAGGCTACAGAAGTCATGATCATAAAGGACTGATTATGAAAGAGATCCCATCCAGTCGATAGGTTTTTTAGGCCATACATTGTTGTCCGTCGGAAAATACGAAATTGTTTTGTTCACGCATTCCACCCCGTTCTCTCCGGTGAAGAGCTCGCCTGGATTCATAAAAATGACTAAAAATAAAGGCGAAATTCCATATTGATTCGTTTTTTACTATTGGCATAACCTTTGCTTATTTTAAGGGCAGAGTCCAAATCCTTTCTCTTCTATAAGGGATGCTCAGTTCAAATTTCAACTAAAACAATGTATGAAAGGGATAGATGGTTAAAGTAAAAGAGATTATGACTAAAAAGTTTGTCAAAATAGAAGCGGATAAATCGATTCGTGAAGCGTGCAAAATGATGGCAAAAATGAAGATTGGAAGCCTGATGGTATGCAAGGGAACTGAAGTGATTGGAATACTGGAAGAAGGTGATATTATCAGAAACGTTCTGGCGAGAGATCTCAATTCCTATGTGACCAAAGTGGAGAAAGTGATGTCGGTTCCTTTCATCATTGACGAGGAAAGTACTGATGATGAAGCGAGTGATATGATGAATCAGCATCATGTCAGGCATCTGGCTGTGACTTCGGACTCGAAGATCGCCGGGATCATCTCGATGCTCGACTTGATCCGCCCGGTCTATTCAGGAAAATCATTTTGGGCATAAAAAATCGATTTTTTTGTCGAGAGGTAATTTTGGAAGAGGCGCGAGCCTCTCTTTTTTTGCCTGTTTTAACTGCGGAGTAAGCGATTTTACCCCAACGAAAAAAAGGGTTACAGCTATAGCTGTAACCCTTTTTTTTCTTCATTGCGGGGATAGGATTTGAACCTATGACCTTCGGGTTATGAGCCCGACGAGCTACCGAGCTGCTCCACCCCGCAGAAGCATCGTAACAAAGCCATCAGGCGATGTCAATTTTAATTTGGGTATGGCTCCCTTCACGTCAGGGAAATTCGTGATTGAACCCCTTTTTAAGGCTTGATAGAATGGATCAATGTCAGCCATTCAAATTGTGACCTTTCCTGCCCCCATTCTGAGAGAAAAAGCGTCGCTCGTGATAAACGTCGATGGCGGTCTGCAAAAATTGATCGATCAGATGATTGAAACCTTATATGGCGTGCCGGGTCTCGGCGTTGCGGCGCCGCAGGTCGGGAAGTCTCTTCGTCTTTTTATTTATGATATGACCCTTAAAGAGGGAGAAAAGCAGAAATTGACTGTGTTGATGAATCCGGAAATCATCGCTTCCGAAGGGGAAATTATCGCGGAAGAGGGCTGTCTCTCTATTCCGGAACATTGGGAAAAGGTGAAAAGGGCCGCCCGTGTTCAAATTAAAGGGATTAATCGTGAAGGAAAGGAGCTCCGGTATGAGGCCGAAGGGCTCCACGCCAGGCTGATTCAACATGAGATTGATCATCTAAATGGCGTCTTGATGTTCGACCATTTGAGTTCTTTGAAACGCAATATCCTCCTAAGAAAATTGAAAAAAGAAAAAAAGCAAAGTTAATTAATGAGGGAGCGTCGGTGTGAATATTGTTTTCATGGGCACCCCTGAGTTTGCCGTCCCCTCGTTAGTGGCTTTGGCCGATTCCGGGAAAAACATCATCGCAGTGGTCACCCAGCCTGACCGTCCCAAAGGAAGAAAACAGATTCTGACACCGTCTCCGGTTAAAGAACGCGCTGAAAAACTCTCTTTTCCAATCTATCAACCTGAAAAAGTCAGAGACCCCCGATTCATCGAAACGATAAAAACGCTTTCTCCCGATGTCATGGTTGTCGTGGCATTTGGTCAGATCTTGCCCCAGACATTACTCGATGTACCTCGTTTCGGATGCGTCAATGTTCATGCTTCGCTACTTCCGAAATTCAGGGGAGCGGCGCCAGTTCATTGGGCCTTGATTGAAGGCGAAAGGGAGACCGGGGTGACCACGATGCTTTTGGATGCCGGGATGGATACCGGACCGATGTTAAGAAAAAAGAGTCTGACGATTCTGCCTCAAGAGACGGGAGTGACGCTCTCGCAGAAACTGTCTCATCTGGGTGCGACAGTTCTCCTGGAGACCCTTGAGGATTTAGAAAAAGGAAAACTCCACCCAATTCCTCAAGATCCGAAATTGGCGACGTATGCGCCACTCCTTAAGAAAATGGATGGAGAGGTGGTTTGGGAAGAGTCCGCAGTGAGAATTGAAAGAAAATGGAGAGCCTTGACTTTGTGGCCCGGGATGTTTACTTACCATCGTAAGGGACTCATCAAATTGGTAACGGTAAGGGTCTCCCAGGAAATAATCCGGGCCCAGCCCGGGGAAGTGCTTGATGCCGGAAAAGAAGCGATCATTGTTGCAACCGGCCAGGGCAGTCTTGAAATTTTAGAACTTCAGCCGGAAAATGGCAGAAAAATGACCGTTTCGCAATATCTTTCCGGACATCCGCTCATGAGAGGGGAGAGATTGGGGGAAAAATAGAAAACACGATTTGATTTATGGTATACTGACCTCCTGGTTTCACAAACAATGCAATTAAGTACCTGACGAAGGAATGAGAAAATGAAGAATAATTTGAAAACCACTTTTTTGCTAGTTTTATTGACTCTTCTCATGATTTTTATAGGAGGCGCGATCGGCGGCAGGGGAGGAATGACCATTGCCTTTGTCATGGCAATGGGAATGAATTTTATTTCCTACTGGTTTAGCGACAAGATTGTTCTTGCCATGTATGGAGCCAAAGAAGTGTCCCAGAGCGAAGCACCGGAACTCTACAGTACGGTCAGTTATCTTGCCACCCGGGCAAATATTCCGATGCCAAAAATTTATATCATGGAAAATCCGACACCGAATGCTTTTGCGACAGGGAGAAATCCCGAACATGCTGCGGTAGCGGTCACCACAGGAATTCTCGGAATATTGAATCGCGAAGAGTTAACCGGTGTTCTGGGTCATGAACTGGCCCATGTTCAGCATCGTGATATTTTAATCAGTACCGTTGCAGCGGCGATTGCCGGAGCGATCAGCATGCTTGCCAATATGGCACAGTGGGGTCTGATTTTTGGAGGCGGGCGAAGCGACCGGGAAGAGGGTTCAGGTGGTTTGGCTGGTTCGCTCGTGATGATTATTGTCGCTCCGATTGCCGCGATGCTGGTACAGATGGCGATCTCCCGTTCGAGAGAATTTGAGGCGGATCGGGGCGGTGCCCTTATTTCAGGCAACCCCATGTCGCTCGCCAACGCACTTCGAAAACTGGAACGAGGTGTTCAAGCAGTGCCCATGGATGCCAATCCGGCGACCGCCCATATGTTTATTGTAAGTCCTTTGACCGGCAATGCTTTTTTCAAGCTTTTTTCCACGCATCCTCCGATGGAAGAGAGAATTGCCCGGCTAGAAAGTATGGTTGTTAACGGCTAATCTCATCTTTAAGATTCCAAAAAAACCCCATCAAACAGCTTAAAAGTGTTTTTGGGGTTTTTTTGTGGAAACCGACCGAATGATGACGAAATCGAATCCTCGACTTTCTGCGCTTCACATTGTGAATGAAGTCGAAGAAAAGGAGGTGTTTCTCGATCCGCTGATGGAACGGGAATATGAAAAGCTCACTTCGCTTGATCGCGGTTTGCTGAAAGAGCTGGTCTATGGGACCTTGCAATGGCAAGGCTATCTGGACTGGGTGATTAACCGGTATGCCGATCGAAAGACCCATCGGATGGGAGAGTGGGTTCGAAATACCCTCCGGTTGGGAACCTATCAGCTTCTCTTTTTGACGAAAATTCCTTCTTTTGCCGCAATTCACGAGAGTGTCGAACTGGTCAAAGAAAAGGAAGGGCTCCCTTCTTCCGGATTTGTTAATGGCGTTCTCAGATCCATTCTTCGGGATAAAGAAGCGCACAAAATCCCCGATCTGAAAGACGACAGTTCCCATAATATTGCCATCAAGTACTCCCAGCCGGAATGGCTTGTAAAACGGTGGGTTGCCCGATACGGAATTGAAAACACGCGGACCTGGTTCAAAAGCAAAATCGGCACGCCCCCATTTACCATTCGGGTGAATCGGGTCCTGATCGATCGGGACCATCTCTCGTCTATCTTGTTAGACGAAGGGATCAGTAACCAGAAAACAGAATTCTCTCCTGTCGGATTGGTTCTGGATAGACCTGGAGATGTGACACGCCTCCACTCTTACCAGAAGGGTCTTTTTTATGTCCAGGACGAAGCATCACAACTTGTCCCTTTTTTATTATCTCCTCGATCCGGAGATCAGATTTTAGATGCCTGCGCCGCTCCAGGTGGAAAAGCGACCCAATTGGCAGAACTCATCGGAGACCGGGGCGAAATTATGGCCGTCGATCAGAGTCCCGACCGGATTAACACGCTCCAGAGGAATTTAAAGCGTCTCGGCCTGACATCTGTAAAGCCACGCCAATTCGATTTAACCCGAAATGTAAAAGAATTTGAAAAGAGAGGATTTAACAAAATACTCCTGGATGCCCCCTGTTCGGGCCTTGGAGTGTTAAGCCGCCATCCGGAAGGGAAATGGCAAAAACGGGAAAATCTCCTCCCCTCCTATTCGAAATCCCAGTCCCAGCTCCTTGAAGTGGTTTCAAAGAGCTTGAAAGGGGGCGGAATCCTGGTATATAGTACCTGTTCAACTGAACCGGAAGAGAATGAAAAAGTAATTGAAAAGTTTATAAAGAACAATCCTGCATTCCGGGTTGAGAATCCGAGGGCTTCCCTTCCGGAAGGTTGCAACCGGTTTATTGGGAAAGACTATTATTTCCGGACCTTTCCTGAAGGGGAGAATATGGATGGATTTTTTGCAGTCAGAATGGTTAAAAAGACATGAAAAAAATAGCCCCTTCGATCCTTTCGGCCGATTTTGGCCATTTGGCGGATGAGATAAAAAGGGTAGAAGAAGCGGGGGCTGATATGATCCATGTGGATGTCATGGATGGCCATTTTGTCCCCAACCTGACCATTGGTCCTCCTGTGATCGAATTCATCCGGAAAGCCACCGCTCTTCCCCTGGACGTTCATCTGATGATCGAAAGACCAGAACAGTCTATCAATGACTTTGTTTCAGCGGGGAGCGATATTCTGACTGTTCATGTCGAAACCTGTCCTCACCTTCACCGGACTATCCAGCAGATTAAGGAAAAGAATATTAAGGCAGGTGTCACTTTGAACCCGGCGACCTCCCTGACGCTGGTGGAAGAGATCATCGACTCGGTAGATCTTCTGCTCATCATGTCGGTGAATCCCGGTTTCGGGGGACAGAGTTTCATCCCTTCGGTTCTTTCCAAGATTCGCCTGGCCCGCAAAATGATCGATCGTAAGAATGCGAAAGTCATGCTGGAGGTCGACGGGGGAATCAAGATCGACAATATTAAAGAGATCTCCGAAGCCGGCTGTGATGTTTTTGTGGCCGGGTCCGCGATCTTCAAGAGCAAAGATTATCGAAAAACGATTACGACGATGAAACAGTTAATATAGGACCGATTTTGAACATTTCTGAAATCATCGACTCGCTCCATCCCCTCGAAAAAAAAGTCCTTCTCTATTTCCAGCAGGTCCCTATACTCCTTTCTGTACCCTTAAAAAAATTAGTAGATTCCCAAGTCATCGATCCTTCTCAAATTGAAATGGTCCTCGGCTGGCTTCATTCCAAACAGATCTGCGAAGTCATTGTAACAGGGTCCCGCAAGTTTGCTTCATTGACGCCTCTGGGTGAAACCTATGCAAAGTCAGAAATTCCTGAAATCAGAATTTTCAGTCGGATCAATCAAACCCCGACGACCATCAAGGAGATCCAGACGAGCGCGGAATTTGAACCGGAAGAAAAGAGTTCGGCCATTGGCGCTTTAAAAGAATCAGGGTTAATCCAGATCGGTCCGGGGGGTGTTCTTCAGGTAAAGAACAGGGATGTTTTAGCCCAGTTTAACAAGATTCAGGATCTTCTCAAAAAACTTTTGGAAAAAGAGGGGCGTTGTCCAATTCAAGAATTATCTGAAGTTGAAAAAATGATTGCGGAAGAATATTCCCATAAACGAGGAAAGTCAAAAGGCCTGATTCGGATTGATGAAGAGGTCGAAAGAGAAATTGTCGTTACCCCCGCTCTTGGAAAAAAGATCCTGTCTTCCTTATCCAACGAGCAGACCGAAGTGACTTATTCCCAGCTCACGCCCGAGATGTTGAAGGATGGGAGCTGGCGAAATCAGGCGCCCCGTAAATATAACATTCATCTGAGACCTTCCCGGATAGCCATTGGAAAAAAGCATCCCTACAGACAATTTCTCGATCTTTTGAAATCGAAACTGGTCGGACTTGGATTTATGGAAATGAGGGGTGAGCTGGTCGAAACGGAATTCTGGAACAATGACGCTCTTTTTATGCCCCAGTTTCATCCTGCGCGTGATATTCACGATGTTTATTTTGTCAAAGAGCCATTGTTTGCCAAATCGATTGGCCAACCTTTTCTCAATCAGGTCTCTGAAGTCCATAAAGACGGCTGGAAGACCGGCTCCAGGGGATGGCGATATGATTTTGATCAGGAAAGGGCAAAAAGACTCATTTTACGCAGCCAGGGGACAGCGGTTTCTTCCAGGACCCTTGCCTCTAAACCGGAAATTCCCGGAAAATATTTTTCGATCGCGCGCTGTTTCCGTTATGACCAGGTCGATGCGACCCACGCTTCTGACTTTTTTCAGGTGGAGGGAATTGTACTGGGCGAAACCATTCATTTCAAAACGCTTCTTGGTCTTTTGACCCTGTTTGCGAAAGAAGTGGCGAAGGCCACGGAGGTAAAATTCCTTCCGGCCTATTTCCCCTTTACGGAACCGTCCGTCGAAGTGCATGTCAAACATCCTCAACTCGGCTGGATGGAACTGGGGGGGGCAGGACTTTTCAGACCGGAGGTGACCCTGCCTCTCGGGGTAAAGGTTCCGGTCATTGCCTGGGGGCTCGGACTTGATCGAATGGCAATGATGGCATTGGATATCCAGGATATTCGGGATCTCTTTTCCCCGGATCTGGAATTAGTCCGCTCCAAGAAAGTCTCGGTGTAACCGATGCCCTCCATTTTAATCAAAAAGAGGGATCTGGAGTCTCTGGTCGGAAGAAAGATTTCCATTGTTCAATTCGAATCCTATCTCCCCTGGGTCAAGGGGGAGTTCAAGGAATTTGATGAGAAGAACGGCGAAATCAAGGTTGAACTAAACGACTCCAATCGTCCCGACCTTTGGTGCAGCGAAGGGATCGCCCGGCAAATCAAGCTAAAACTTAATAACCGAAATCCAAAATATCCTTTTTATAGACATTCGGCCAAGTCCAAAAAATACAGAATTTTCGTTGAAAAAGAGGTCGAATCCGTCCGGCCGTATATCGCCGCCTGCGCCGTTTCCAATTTTGTTATGACTGAAGAAGCCCTGGTTCAGTTCATCCAAACCCAGGAAAAGCTGGCGGATGTCTTTGGTCAGAAAAGAAAATTGTTATCGATCGGAATCTATCATCTTGAACCGGTTGTTTTTCCGCTCGTTTATAAAATGGCATCGTCAACCGGAACCGGGTTTATCCCGCTCGGATTCGAGGAGAGGATGACTCTCAGGGAGATTCTTGAAAAACATCCCAAGGGGAAAGCCTATCGTCATGTTTTTAAGCATGAGAACAAATTACCCGTTTTTGTTGATCAAAAAGGGACCGTTCTCTCCTTTCCTCCCATTATTAACAGCCGCGAAGCGGGAGAGGTTAAGGCGGGAGATCGGAATTTAATGTTGGAAGTGACCGGGACCGATCTAAGGCTGGTCAATCTGGTACTGAATATCCTGGCTACCAATCTTTTTGACCGCGGAGCGAAGATTGAACCGATTGCAGTCTCCTATCCCTTTAAAACCCCGTATGGAAAAGAATTGATTTTCCCGATGGCAATCGATGTGCCGGTGATGGTAGAAATACGGGAGATTGAGAAGCTTCTGGGGGAATCTTTTAAACCGGAACGGGTCAAAAAAGCGCTGACCTCCTACGGGCATAACGTGGGCAGGGGGACCGGCACCAAATTGCGAGTAAACCCGCCACCGTATCGAGACGATCTGCTCCATTCTGTCGATGTGATTGAGGATGTCGCCATCAGTCTCGGTTATAACAATTTTGAACCGGAGCTTCCGAAAGATTTTTCAAGAGGGAGCTTGTCCAGGGAAGAGTCTTTCTCGGATACACTCCGCGAATATTTTATTGGGTTTGGATTTCAGGAAATGATCTCCAATATCCTGAGCTCGCGGGAAGAGCTGGTTGAAAAAATGAATCTGAATCACGCCCCCCTTCATCTGGTTGAAATCGAAAATGTCATGACAGCCCAATTTTCTATCGTCCGGAACCAGATACTTCCTTCGCTTTTACGTGTCGAAGCGGCCAGCAGTAAGGCATTTTATCCCCACCATATATTTGAAATTGGAGAGGTGGCCGAAAAAGATCTTTCACAAGATCTGGGATCCAAAACCCGGATTCAGCTTTCGGCGCTCATCGCCCATCCGAACGCTTCTTTTTCTGAAATGCATTCCTACCTGGATATGCTTTTCTATTACCTGGTCGGGAGCAAATTTCTGTTTCATGGATTAAAGTCAGTGAATCATTCGAGCTATAATTCCGGAAGATTTGGTGAAATTTTTTACAGGGACGAAAATAGTCCGGAAAAAGAGATCCGGGTGGGATCGTTAGGCGAAATTCATCCCGAGGTCTTGGAGAGGTGGCAAATCGGAGTGCCCTGTTCCGCACTCACGCTCGACGTCAATCTCCTGTTAGCACTCACCCAATCCGAATAATATCATATCAATCCATAGGCCGGCGAAGATGGAATCATGAGCCAAATCGATTGGATCGGATTTATCCCGGCGTCCGTTGCAGTCATACTCGCTCCAGGTCCCGGTTCCTTGTGGGTAGCCCGGGTGGCGGCTTCGTCGGGCAACCGCGCTGCCGGTTCGGCGATGCTCGGAATTTTAACCGGCGATGTCATCCTGGTTTCGCTTTCTCTCTTGGGGGTTTCAGCGCTCTTTTCAGCTTATCCCGCCCTGTTTCATGCATTTCAACTGGCGGGCACAGCCTATCTGATCTACCTGGGACTGAAGTTATTTCTGACAACGGGACTTCAAAAACAAACGCTTGGCTTAGAAGAAATCTCGGGAACATTCAAAAAAGGGGTTACCATCACCCTTTCCAATCCGAAGGCCATCTTTTTCTTCATGGCCTTTTTTCCGCTTTTCCTCAGATCAGGAGGGGAGGGGTTTCTCTCTTCTTATGCGACGATGACCTTGCTCTTTCTGGGAGCCAACCAGGTTTATCTCTTTTTTTTAAGTCGAATTTTTTGTAAAGTGGGCGCCGTATTTCAGGAGAACTTGCGGCTGCAAAAAATAGCACGCAAAACCTGTGGAATCGTTTTTATTTTTTTCGGAATCAAGATCGCTTTTTTCACAGGGTAAGGCTTTCTGAAGATCGGGTTTAGAAAGGAGGAAATCAAATTTACAGGTTAGTCAAAAAACTTCATATGCCAGGCCGCAGAAGCGAGGCATACGGAGCGTACATGATGAGTACGTGAGTAATGCCGAGCGACGAGAACGAAGCAGATGAGTTTTTTCACTAACCTGTGGGTTAAGCAGCGATATGCTGTTTCGCCACCTCCACAATCTTATTAAACCCCGCCAGGTCGTTTACCGCTAACTCAGCGAGCATTTTGCGATTAATTCCGATATTGGCCTTTTTTAAGGCATTGATAAACCGGCTGTAAGCGATTCCAGCCAATCCTGCGGCCGCGTTGATTCGGGCAATCCAGAGCCTTCTAAAGTCTCTTTTTTTAGCTTTCCGGTCGCGGTAGGCATATTGAAGACCCTTATCGACCTGTTCAGTAGCTGATCTGAAAAGCTTGCTCTTGGCGCCGTAATATCCTTTCGCCATTTTTAATCTCTTTTTATGTCTTGTTCTGGTTTTGGTGCCGCCTTTAGCTCGAGGCATGTTATTCTCCTTTATCGATCTGACGATAATGAATCACTTGCTGCGTTCTCGCATCTCAACCTCCTTCAACGTACTAACTCAGTACGCCTCAGTCGTTTTCGAAGCTGCGGCCTGGCAATTAATCCATTCTTGTCAGATCTATTTGCTAGTTAGTTTGACTTATTCTTCACAATTTCAGAGCTTGTGTTTTATGAAATTTAAATTCCGCCGCCGTAAGGGAGTAGTCTTTTAACCATTCTCTCTTCCGCCGGGATCAAAACCCCTTCAACTTTGAGAGCTCTCTTTCTTTTTGCGTTTTTAGTGGTTAGAAGATGCCTCTCTCCCGCTCGTTTAATGACCACTTTTCCTGTACCCGTAATTTTAACTCTTTTTGCCATCCCTTTATGGGATTTTATTTTCGGCATTTCATAACTCCTTTTTTCAAATTTATTCCGGTTTAGCTTCTTTCACTTCTTCGATTTTACTCTCCAATCTAATCTCCGCAGGGATTGCCGTTTCAACTTTTGGAATGGCTTCCACTTTTGGAGGTTTAGGTGGTTTGGGTGCCTTTTGTCCCTTTCCTTTTTCTGATTTCGGAATGACGATCATGACCAGGGTGTTCCCTTCCATCCGGGGAATCTGTTCAATCGTGCCATGAAGGGAAATTTTTTCCATGAACTGGTTCATCAGTGCCCGGCCGATGGACTGATTGACATTTTCTCTCCCCCGGAACATCAAGGCCACTTTGACTTTGTTTCCCTCTTCCAGAAAATTTCTCGAATGTCTGATTTTTATTTCCAGGTCATGCGTATCTGTATAAGGACGAAGCTTAATCTCTTTTAAGACGGCGGTCTTGGAATGGAGCTTGGCATTGTGGAGTTTTTTGCTCTGTTCGTACTTATATTTCCCATAATCCATGATCCTGCAGACAGGGGGATTGGAAGTAGGAGCGACTTCGACCAGGTCCAGTCCGCTCTCTTCAGCCTTCTTGATCGCCTCAAAAGTCGGCATGACACCCAGCTGATTGCCTTCTCCATCGATGACCCGCACTTCTCTCGCCCTGATTCCACGGTTGACATTTAATTTAACGATATAGGTTCTCCCGGTTCAAAGTTTTTAATATTATCCATTAAGCCCACCACCAATATCAACGGAATTAATATCCTGATTTAAAATAGAGACAAATTGATCGAGCGTCTGACCCTTGAGTTCCTCTCCGCTTCTTTTCCGGACTGAAATCTGGCCCATCTGAACTTCCTTATCGCCGACAATCAACATGTAGGGGGTCTTTTGAACCTGCGCTTCTCTGATCTTTTGTCCCAGCTTTTCATTTCGGGTATCCACTTCAACCCGATATTTTAGTTTTTTGAGTTCTGCCGAGATTCCTTCAGCGTAGGCCAGCTGTTTCTCTGAAATCGGGATGATCAGCGCCTGTACCGGGGCGAGCCAGGTTGGAAAAGCGCCCGCGTAATGTTCGATCAAAACCCCAAAAAACCGTTCGATGGATCCCATCAGAGCGCGATGAATCATGATCGGCTGATGCTCTTTCCCGTCGGTTCCACGATAAGTGATATTAAACCGCTCCGGAAGATTAAAATCAACTTGAATAGTAGAACATTGCCAGGCCCGGCCGAGGACATCCTTTATTTTTAAATCGATTTTAGGTCCATAAAATGCCCCTCCCCCTTCGTCGACCTGATAGGCCAGACCGGAATCTCTCAG
The DNA here is from genome assembly GCA_016194305.1 of Nitrospirota bacterium. Lineage (NCBI taxonomy): Bacteria > Pseudomonadati > Nitrospirota > Nitrospirota bacterium. Next base: position 20,041 of record JACQBW010000034.1, read on the forward strand.
ACCTTTTGCAAGGGCTTCGGTTGCAATTTCCCATTTGTCGAGCGTCCCGACATATTTTTCCGGCCGGGTGGAAAGGTAAACTTCGTATTCATCAAATCCGAATTTCCTTAGAGTAGCGAGCGTGAATAAGATAACTTTCAAGATCTCCGCTTCAATCTGTTCAATCCGGCAGAAGAGATGGGCATCATCCTGGGTGAATCCCCGAACTCTCAGGAGACCATGCAGAACGCCCGATCTTTCGTATCGGTAAACGGTTCCCAGTTCCGCAAATCGGATGGGAAGGTCCCGGTAGCTGCGGATTCGCGATTTAAAAATCAGAATATGAAACGGGCAATTCATCGGTTTTAATTCAAAATCAGTTCCTTCCACTTCAATGGGGGAAAACATGTTCTCTTTATAAAATTCAAGATGCCCGCTCTTTTTCCAAAGATCAATTCGCGCAATATGAGGGGTTCCAACCAGCTCATATCCATCCCTTAAATGCTCCTCGCGCCAGTAGTCTTCGATTATTTTTCGAATCAGCGCTCCTTTCGGATGCCAGAGAACCAGGCCGGGACCGATCTCTTCGTGGATCGAAAAGAGGTCAAGCTCCCGTCCGACTTTGCGGTGATCCCTTTTCTTGATCTCTTCCAGTCGGTTTAAATATTGGTCGAGCGCTTCTTGCGACGGGAAAGAAGTCCCGTAAATTCGCTGAAGCATCCTGTTTTTCTCGTCGCCGCGCCAGTAGGCTCCCGCGGTATGCAAGAGTTTAAAAGCCGGAATCTTTCCTGTGGAAGGGAGATGGGGCCCTCTGCAAAGATCGATAAAATCTCCCTGGTGATACAGGGTGATCGGCGCCGCAGGATCGAGATCTTTAATGATATCGATTTTGTAATTCTCTCCCTCTTTTTTAAACCGGTTCAGGGCCTGATCTTTAGAGATCTCTTCCCGGATATAGGGGTTGTCTTTCCGGGCAAGCTCCTTCATCTTATTTTCAATTTTTTCAAGGTCTTCGGGAGTGAAGGGGGTCTCAACTTCAAAATCGTAATAAAATCCATCATCGATGGGCGGACCAATCGCCAGTTTCACTTTTGGAAAAAGTTCCTTAACGGCTTGTGCCATGAGATGAGCGGAGGAATGGTGAAAAATATCCTGACCTTCTCTGGAATCAAATGTGACGAGTTCGAATTCGGTATCTCGCAGAACCGGCTCTCTTAAGTCTCTGACTTCTCCATTAATTTTGACCCCGATTCCATGACGGTAGGGTTCGGGAAGTTTTTCCAAAATTTCAAATATCAGGATTCCTTTTGGAAATTCCTGTTTCAATTGTTGGTTAACTGTAATCTGGATCGTATCTGCCATAACCTAAAATAAAAAAGCATCATAAGAAGACCTGATTATGATGCCCAACCCTCTTTCAATTAAAAAATGGTAGGCACGGGCGGTCTTGAACCGCCGACCTCTACCGTGTCAAGGTAGCGCTCTACCCCTGAGCTACGCGCCTGTGGGAAAAACTCTCATAAAAAAGGAAAAGCTCCAGGAAGACTCACAAGAGCTTGAAATAATATATAAAAATCTCCTCAGGAAGTCAAGCAGATAGCCCGGAAGGAGCGACTTATTCTTCTTTGTTGTTCTTTAGGATTTTAACCGGAATATTGAGCTCTTGGATCTTTTTTCGGAGGGTATTTCGATTTAATCCAAGTATTTCAGCCGCTTGGATCTGGTTACCGTTCGTTTCTTTTAACGTGAGGGTAATCAGAGGTCGTTCAAACTCCTGAAGGAGGGTGTTGTAAAGGTTACTCTTTTTGGCCGAATAATTTTTCTTAATAAAAGCCTTTAATTTAGATTCCAGGAAATCTTCTACATAGACGGCTTTCTCCCTGGAAATTTTTTCTTCTTTATCCCCTTCATGAGTGAGGGAATGGGATAACTCTTCGATATGAGGAGCCGTTCTTCTCAAAAATTTTGAAGGTCCGATGATTATGAGCGTCTTTTTGAGATCGGACTTGAGCACGTTGTTTAGAAGATGGGAATGTTTTTCCTCTTTTCCTGACTCCAGAAGAACCATACGGTTGCCGAGAGAAGAGGGCGAAGTGTGAGAAGCCTTTTCATAACTGGAGACTTCGCAGGAGATATTGGATTGCTGAAGTGTTTTTTCAAAAAGAGGGAGAAGTTCCGGATCATCGTGAAATAGAAAGACGGTCTGTTTCTGCATGAGGTTCCTTGAGAAAATAATTCTTTGGATTTTTAAAATTTAAAAAAGGAAGAGACTTGGAAAAAAGTATTTCATTTTTTAGCATATTCCAATTCAAGAGTCAATTCATTCATTCAACAGAGACCATGCTATGGAAGTCCGACAGGAGATAGTGTAATATGGAATCGACGAAAGAGTGATCAGAATGCAAAAAAGAAACATCAGGAAACGGGCCTCCGGCCATCGAAAATCACGAAAAAAGAGAGCCACTCTAATCAATGTTTATCAGTTGAAAATTGTCTTGATGAATATTGAGCCTCCGATCTGGCGGAGATTTATCGTGCCGGAATCAATGAGTCTTCATTCATTGCACCAGGTCTTCCAGATTGTCATGGGCTGGAGCGACAGCCATCTCCATCAATTCGTCTTAGGTGCCGATATTTACGCTGATCCCGAATCGGAACCGGATGGCGAAATGGGTAAAATGAAGAATGAACACCAGTTTCATCTGGGCGAGCTGTTGCCAATTGAGAGCACGGCGATTACCTATGAGTACGATTTTGGCGACGGCTGGAAACATCTTGTCTTTGTTGAGAAGATTTCCGCATCCGAGCAGGCGGATCGGGGGCGCCTCATCTGTCTGGAAGGGGAGAGAGCCTGTCCGCCCGAAGATTGTGGAGGCTGCCATGGCTATTCTGAAGTTCTTGATATCATTTTTAATCCTTCCCACCCTGATTACGAAGCGATGCTTGACTGGACCGGGAAGGATTTCAATCCAGAGATTTTTGATGTTCAGAAGGTGAACGCCCTTCTGAAGGAACTGGAGAGCTGAAATGGATCCCTCGAAAGAAAAATTTTTATTGGATCAGATAAAATGCCCGACGTGTGGCGACCTGATTCCGGTAAATGAAACATTGCATCACCAGTTGATCGAGGCGGCCCGGAAGGAATTAAAAGAAGAAAATGTCGTGCAGCAGAAGCGTGTTATGGCAAAAGAGACCGAGCTGAAAGAAAAAGAGAAAGCGCTCCTTATTGCCGAGAAAAATGTGGATCTGCTTGTTGAAAGCAGGTTAAAGCAGGAAAAGGACCGACTGCAATCTGACGCGGTATTAAGAGTAAGGGAAGAGTCGGCATTGCAAATCAAAGATATGAGTGCCCAGTTGGCGGAGAAAGATCAGAAATTGAGAATGGCCCAGACCGCCGAACTGGATATCAGAAAACAGAAGAGAGATCTGGAAGAAAAAGCGAAGTCGTTCGAACTGGAGTTAGCCAGAAAACTCGATGAAGAGCGAAGCCTGATTCAGGAGGAGGCTGTCAGAAACGTCTTGGCGGAACATTCGCTAAAAGACGCCGAAAAAGAAAAGAAACTTCAGGATGCCATCAAAGCCAATGACGAACTTCGTCGAAAACTCCAGCAGGGTTCCCAGCAGACGCAGGGAGAGGTTCTGGAACTGGAATTGGAAGAATTATTAAAAAGCGCATTTCCACATGATGATATTGTTCCGGTGACCAAGGGGATAAAAGGGGCAGATCTCCTGCAAAAGGTCTATAGTCCAAATGGTCAGCCTTGCGGGGTGATTGTGTGGGAATCGAAACATACGAAAGCGTGGAGCGAAAGCTGGATTTCGAAGCTCAAAGATGACCAGCGGGAGATGAAGGCCGACGTTGCGGTCCTCGTCACGGAAGTTTTGCCGAAAGAGACGAATCGCTTTGGTTTTAGAAACAACATCTGGATTACAAAGATGGATACGGTTCACGGCCTGGCTACAGCGATCCGCATCACGCTGATCCAGGTTACAGTCTCCAAACTCCTCTCGGTTGGCAAAAATGAAAAGATGGAAGTGTTATTCCAATATCTTTCCGGCGTGGAATTTAAACAGAAAGTTGAGGCCATTGTCGAAGCCTTCGTGGCGATGCAGGAAGATTTAAACGAAGAGAAGAGATTTTTTGCGAAAAGATGGGCAAAGCGCGAGAAACAGCTTGAAAGAGTCATTGCGAATACCGTCGGGATGTATGGAAATCTGCAGGGGCTGATGGGTGCTTCGATGCAAGCTATTCCCGAATTAGAGATGAAAAATGAACCGGATTCTGAGCCCCGGTTGGTCTTGAATGACCAGAACGACGATGATCTCTTCGACGCCTGAACATTTCAATACAGGTTTTTCAAACAGCTTCATATGCCCCCTGCCGAGGACTTCCACGATAAAATTTCTGGCTGTGGGTCGGCCAGGCCGCAGGAGCGAGGAAACCAGAGTGTACATCGTCAGTACATGAGGATTTCCGAGAGACGAGAACGTGGCAGATGTGCTGGTTCAGCAACCAGTTAGTGGGTTAGGTGAGATTTGAGAATATTCTCTACATGTGTCAAATTATCATAGGAAATGGCGGAATACCGCGACCCGCAATAATATTCCGTTGTCCCAAAGCCTTCTTCCTCTTTGGTCCAGACCACTTCTGCTACAAATTCTATCGTAATCGAATAATAATAGAGCTTCATATCCACTTTTGTCCCGATGGGAAGGTGGGTATTCGAGGTAAACATAAGACCGCCGGTTCCGAGGGTTTTGGCCATCGATTCAACCCTTTTTGGCAGAAATTCGCTCTTTAGTTTCGGCTTAAGTACTTGAAATTCCGTTTTTAAATCAACTGCCACTCGGGGATGTGCCCGTTTCCTGATATCGTCCGGTTGAGGTCCAGAAACCTGATTATTCATAGAGGTTCCTCCGATCTACTAACTATTAATTATAGCAGATTTCCAGGTTTTTGCCGGGCTTCAGTACCTATTTTTTGGAGGAGAGGAGGCGAGCTTTGGCCAGTTCGTCTTCGGCTTCTTTGATCAGGCCTTTTTTCTGGTAAAGGCGAGAAAGATTGGTATGGGCCATCACCGCGTCCGGTGAAAGCTCACAAAATTTCTGAGTGACCCGGATGGCGTCATCCAGGCGATTGTTTTTAAAGTAAAATTGTCCGAGAGCCTCCAACCCGTCGATAAACCCTGGTTCCTGCACCAATGCCTTTTCAAGATGGGCAATGGCATCTTCCAGCCGGCTTTCGCGAAACGATTTCATGGCTTCTCGAAAGAGATTTTTTGTGCTTTCCTGGGTCATTTTATAACCTTTCTAAGAATGAATAGCTTGAACCTCAGATAGTATAACTGGCCGATGCCCTACGTTGTCAATATGGAAGTAAAAGGATCTATGGCCTGAGGGGTTTTGATTGATTTTGAAATGTGGGTATGTTAGCTTTTATTCGAAAGAAATTTAACCGCAATTTAATGGATAGGGGGGAAGTTATGAAACAATTTGTTTTTGGGACTATTCTTTTATTTTGGATTGTTCCAGTGGCCCATGCTGAAGCCAAGGGTCATTGTGGAGAGATGGTTAAAGAGGCCCAGCAAGCGGTCGATCACGGAAAAGCAGGTCATATCAATGTTCTCGTTGAACATGCTGAGGCCATGATAAAACATGGCACAGAATGCGAAAAAGAGAGCACGGCGAAAGACCATGTTAAAGAGGCCCTCAAACATGAGGGAGAAGCGGTTGAACATGGAAAAGCGGGACATTTAGATGTCGCTTTGCATCATGCAGAGGGCGCACTCACTCATGCCAAAGAGGCAACCAAATAATATTCATTACCCCACTTCATTCTTCGCTTTCAGGATGTTAGCCGGAATGGATATGGAACATTCCGGCTAACACTCCCGGCTTTACAGACCGAAAATCGTTATAGCCCTTTCTTCGTGATTCTCTGGATGCCTTCTTGAATCGTCACAAAAGCATTGGAATTGCCAGCCTGGTGATCGCTTCGATTGTTTGGGGAGGGTCCATTGTCGCTCAAAAAATCGCGCTACAGAGTTGGCACCCGTATTTTGTCCTTTTCATCCGGGGCGCCGGAACCTTTCTGCTTATTTTTCCTTATCTATGGATCCGGAGTCAAATTACGTGGGGAGCACTTTATAGAGATCGGAAAAATCTTCTCTGGATGAGTATAAGCGGATTGGCGAATTCTCTTTTTGTTTTATTTGGCCTCCAGTATACGTCAGCCATGGTTGCCGGTATGATTATGGGGATTGGTCCGATCCTGATGGCGATTCTTCTTAAAATACTCGGCAGGCAATCCCTGGATCAGAAAGGTTGGATTGCCGCCTCTCTGACGGTATTCGGGGTGGGTTTCGTTGTTTTTCATCCATCGGAGGCGGTCGGAAATTCCAAAAATATCTGGGTCGGAGATGTTCTTGTTTTTTTAGGTGTGGTCTCCTGGTCCATTTATACCATCCTGAGCAAGGAGGCGATGTCGCATCATTCCCCCCTTTTACTCATGGCATTAACCTGGGCCGGGGTCATTTTTCTTGCTCCCCTCGCATGGAAAGAACAGGCCCCGTCGGGCGGGAATATCCTGATCGGATGGTCAGCTCTAGGCTATATTGTTGTTGTTGCGACCGTATTGGCTTTTTTTCTTTGGTTGATTGGACTTCAACAGATCGGATCAGCGCATTCCATGGTTTACTTGAATTTGATTCCCTTATCCGCAATCCTCTTTTCGGCTTTGCTGCTCGGAGAAACGATCCACTGGCGCCAATGGGTTGGGGGAGGAATGATTCTGTCAGGAGCCTGGATTGTGACGCTTCAGCAATGGAAAGATGAGGTCAGGAGGGTTTCAGTAAATTCTTAGGAAGAAACCGTGTGACGCCCCCTTTGTGTCCGGCCCATAACGTTCCTTCTGAATCTTCGACCAGCGCATAGATATCTTCATCAATTCGTTCTTCCATTTTTTCTGCATTTGAAAATTCCCTGCCGTTAAAATGAGAGATTCCATGATTTGTTCCGAGCCAGAAACCGCCTGCCGGGTCCGCCGAAATTGCGTAAACAACGTTACCGGCCAAGCCTTCCCGGGTGGTGTAGTTTTTCCATTGTTTTCCGTCAAACCGGGAAAGTCCTCCTCCCCATGTGCCGAACCATTTCACTCCTTCCGTATCAATCCACATTGAGAAGACATAATTTTCATTGTAGGTTTCTTTTCCTGCTTCATCCACTGTTTCAAGGTTATGTTTGTGACGGGCGAGCTGTATATCTTCCAATTGTTCTGATCCATGATGGAGAGCGGCTCCCTGTTTTAAATGAGAACTGTTTTCTGCGCCCAGCCCGTCTTGATGTGTCCAGGTTTGCCATTGTTTTCCGTCAAACCGGTTCACACCCCCTTCTGTTCCCATCCAGATCGACTGATCTCGATCGACAGCGACAGCATAAACCCAGGGATTGACCAGCCCATCCTTGACCCGGTAATTGGTAAAACGCTTGCCATCAAAGCGGGAGACTCCGTTCCATGTTCCGATCCACATGACGCCGTCGTTTTGATAGGCGATCTGATAAACCCAGGAATCGGCGAGATCGGGAGGTAAATAAGTCTGCCACCTTTCATCACTCATCAAGCGAGAGAGTCCTCCGGCATTGGTGCCGAACCATTTGGATCCTTCTTTCGAAGCTGAAATCGTGAAAATATAGGGGCTCTTGAGTCCATCTTTTTGAGTATAGGTCTGGAGAAGCACGCCCGATGTCCGCTGAATTCTCAGTGCTCCGAGAGAAGTCCCTACCCAGAGAAAGGGTCCGTCCAACGCGAGAGATCGCACATAGGTATCAGAACCGGTTTCAAAAGTATCAAAAGGGAGGTATTGAACATTTTCAACCGTCCGGGCGTTTGGTTGAGAGGCACTTTCTTTATGGGAACAGGCGAAAAGCGCTGCGAATGCGAAAAGGAAAAAAATACGGAAAGCGTTCAGTTCAATAAGTGACGTCATCGTGCCGGTTTTCTGTTCAACAGAAACAGGATCATGCCAAAGCCAAGCACTGCCATGGGAAAACTTAAAAATTGACCCATCGAAAATGGACCCAAAATGAGCCCGAGCTGGGGATCCGGTTCTCTAAAGAATTCGACAAAAAAGCGAAAGGTTCCGTACCATGCGATAAAAGACCAGAACAAGGCTCCTTGCGGGAGTTCCTTCCGATTTAAGATGAGCAAAATTAGAAATAGGACAACTCCCTCCAGCGCTGCTTCATAGAGTTGAGAGGGGTGCCGGCAGACCGACCCTCCCATTGGGAAAATCATGCACCAGGGAACATCCGTGGCTCGGCCAAAAAGCTCTCCGTTGATGAAATTGCCTAGCCGCCCTAAACCGAGACCGATCGGGATTGCCGGAATCGCGTAATCGGCTATCTGAAAAAATGAAATCTTCTTATGCTTTGCAAAAAGAATCATGGCGGTCAGTGTGCCCAGGAACCCGCCATGAAATGACATTCCTCCTTCCCAGACGTAAAAAATTCTCGCGGGATGTTCGAAGTAATATGAAAAATTATAAAAGAGCGTGTATCCGAGTCTTCCACCCAAAATGACTCCAAACGCGGCATAGGTGACGGCATCGCCGACATCTTCTTTCGAAAGAGAAAGCTGTTTTTTGTTTTCAATCTGCCTGGAGAGGAAAAGATAGCCGGCGATAAAACCCAAAAGATACATGAATCCGTACCAGCGGAATGCGAGCGGGCCAAGTCTAAAGAGGATGGGGTCAATATTCGGATAATTAAGCATATCAAGTAGGCTGTTGAAAAAGCCTCATTTGCTTTGTTCTCGAATCTCGACATACTCAACGTACCAGTCTCGTACGCCTCCGTTGTCTCGATTCTGCGGCCTAGCAACTGAAGCTTTTTGAACAGCCTGAAGATTTTTTAAGTTCGTATATATTACGGTGAATCGGTTTTGTTTGCAATAGGAGTTGAAGTTTTGTTAGAAAATCTCTAGGATACCCGAAGGAGAAAACGGGCATGGTCAAAAGAATTAAAAGAAAAATAAAAATCACACCGCACACCCGACATCTGATTTCCCTGGCGATGGTGATTTCTCCGCAATTCGGACCTTCCCGGGAAAGTCCATTCTTGCAGACCTCATTTGATCCGCCGGAATTATTGGCCGATTTTTTTCACCAGCATTTTAGAGTGGAGCTCTTTCCTGCCGATCGCTTCCTTTCTTTTGAAGAGTATCGGAAATGGGTTGCTTCGACAAAACCGGTAGAGTTTCTCAAAACAGAAATGAAAAAAGGATATCTCCATTTTGAAGCGGTACCTGAAACCTCACTTCGTGAAAACGCTTTGGAATGTCTCTTCTTGCCGATATTGGGTGCGGCGACCGATGCGGATTGGGCAGAGCAGCTCGAAGAATGGACGGAAGGATTCTCGGAGCTTCAAGGAACTGTCTTTCGACATCTGATTGAACCGGTGCTTGGGATTGTACCCGGAGTCGACAAATGTTTTTACCTGGGGCCCGCTCCGGTCAAGGGCATTAATCAGGTCATTTTTTATCTGCATGGCCGGGTTTCCGACGACTGCCGTTTGAATCAATGGCCGGTTCCGTCTCTTTTTCCGATTCTTGATTTCAAAATCATCGAAAAATTGCCGCTTAAATATCCCATCTCCTTTTAAAAATAATTTGAATTCATATTGATTGCCGGGTTTCTTCCTTTTCCGGATGCAATGTCTTGATCGAGGCATACAAGAGAAGATCGTATACGATCTTTAAACCGCCTCCGAGCAGAATAGGCGTTCCTGCGGAAAAGGTCAGGACAATCCATCCAGTCATCGCGGGACTTGCGGACTGTGCCAGGGTGCGGCTCATATTTGTGAGAGCCGCCGCCTTTTCCCGCTCATGATCTTGAACGACCAGCATTAAGAATGTCTGGCGGGTGGGGACATCCATCTGTGAGAGAAGATGTCTGGAAAATAGCAAAATAACAGCGACGGTTGCAGTTGGGCTTAAAGCCAAAGCGATCAAAACCAGATTGGAAATCAGGTGGGTAAAGACCATGGTCTTGACCAGTCCGAAGTTTTCGGCGATTCGGGGTGCCATGAGAAACGAGATGCCTGAAAGAAGCTGTGCACCGAATGAGATCCAGCCGAGCTGACCGAGATCCAAATGAAATCGGGTGTAAAACCAGTAAATAATAAGGCTTTGAATCACAAAACCGCCTGCGAAGGCGTCGAGAGCAAAAAGGGCGGCTAATCGTCTTACCAACGGCCTGGAAGGATGATCATCTTTATGAAAAACGCGCGGAAGAAGTTTGTCTTCGGAATTCAATAATCTGTAAGTGCAGACCTGGATCAGACCGCCTATCAAAAAAATCACGAAGACTGAACGAGTAGAAACCCAGGTCGTTCCGACGAGGGCTCCTCCCAGGGCGGCCGAAACATATCCCGCAAGATTATAATAACTCATCACTCCGATTAGCCGGTCACGTGAGACCGCTCGGCCGAGAAGGACTTGTTCCAGTGAGAGGAATGGACCGGTCTCTCCGATTCCCACGGCCAGGCTTCCCAGCATCGCTGCAGCGACGACGAGAATGGGGTGAGAGGAAGATAGAAACGATGCTCCCGATAACACAATCAGAAGAGAAAGTTGAACGAGTACGGACCGTGGGCCGAAAGATTCAGCGGGACGCCGGATCGCGAAGGTCAGCGCGGCACTCGACAAAAGCATTACCGTTACGGCCGCTCCGATCTCCTTCGAACCCATTCCAAGATTGTTGAGATAAACAGGGAAAAGGACTCCCAGAGATCCATAAGAAAAGGTTCTGACCGACTTGGCAAATAGAATAAGCCAGACATCCCTTTTCTGACCCAACAGATTTGGGACGACCGTTAACGAGGGTTCAAATTGATTCTTATTTTTGCTCTTTTTGATCTTCTGCGACCAAATCGTCATTGGGAACAATGTGAAGTTCCACCCGCCGGTTTTTGGACCGGCCTTCGGCGGTACTATTATCGCTCACCGGATTTTCACTTCCGAAACCTTTGGCTGTGACGCGGCTTGATCGGACACCGTTATCGACGAGAAAAAACTTTACCCCTTCAGCCCGATTCTGGGAAATTCTGTCGTTGACGCTCGCAGAGCCTGTGTTGTCCGTATACCCTGCGACAGTGATATCTGTCTTTGGATATTTTTTAAGAATATCCGATATTTTGGTCAGCGATGTTTTGGCTTCGGGTTTGAGTTCCGATTTACCGACATCGAAAAGGATTTTATCATTCATCGTTACGACAATTCCATCCTGGGTCCTTTGGGTTTCAGCTACCTTTTCCAGCTCGGCGGCCTGTTTATCCATATAGTTTCCGATGAGTCCTCCACCCAGGGCTCCGATTAGTCCGCCGATGAGAGCCCCTTGGCCGGCCTTTCCACTTTTGCTTCCGATCAATCCACCGACCGCTGCACCGCCTAAAGCGCCAAAGAGAGCTCCTTTTTCTGCCCGTTTATGTTCACCTTCGGTTGCGCATCCCGCAGTAAAGACAATGATTAAAAGTAGTGTGATTCCTTTCATTCCGAATCCTTTCATCCCGATGTTCTCCTATCGATAATAATGTTCAAGTGATTGGGTCAATGACATCCTAAATTTCAATTTTTTTCGACTCCTTAATACGATTGATGACGATATAGGACAAGATATAGGAAAGAAAAGCAACGATCAGTCCGATAATCGTGGTGCCAAGAAAAAAGGGACCGATATAAGGTTTTAAATTTTCAATAAATCGCAAAAGAGTCAAATGTTCCCAGGAGACCTGGGGTAAAACGGCAGACCCTCCGTATAAATAGATGCCGAACCAGAGACAAAGGCCATACAAGGGGGCGAAAGTCCAGGGATTATTGACAAATGCGCCGGCAAAAAGGGCGACCGGATTCAAACGAAAGAGCCAGGCTGATAACAGAACCATAATCGTATGAAAACCCAATATTGGAGAAAAGGCAATAAACACGCCGACGGCAAACGCAAGCGCTATTTTTCGGGGGGAGTCATTAAGATGAAGAAGTTCCTTTATTTTAATTTTGACTTTGGCAATCATGATTTCGAAGTTGATATGAAATGTTCAAATCCCATGTCTTTAAGTTTTAAAAGATTTCCTTCCCGATCGAGATAACGGATCCCCTTCTTTCGAGTTATTTTTCCGACCGACCGTGCCCCGATTTTACCAGATTGTATCAACTGATTCATGTTTTTTATTTTTTGGGGTGAAACCGAAAATAAAAGTTCGAAATCTTCTCCGCCTGAAAGGGCAACCAGGGCGGGATCGACTTTTCTTCTTTTTCCGTATTCCCGGAGTGACGGAGAAAGAGGAAGGTTGTCTAAATGAATCTCAGCGCCGACGTCGCTGGCCTGGGTGAGATTGAGAATATCAATAAAAAAGCCGTCGGAAATATCGATCATTGCAGAGGCCAGCTTTTTTTGAGAGAGCAGTTGTCCTTCCTTTAGCCGGGGCAGAGGGGTTAAGTGTCTGCGAAATAGCGATTTCCGCCAGGGTTCCGGATTTGAAGTGCCGAATTGTCTTAAGAGCTCCAGGCCTGCTTTGGAGTCACCCAGGGTACCTGTGACAAAAAGAGTGTCGCCTGGATGAGATCCGTGTCTTAAGAGGGAATGGTCCGGTCTGACCTCTCCAATCAGGGTAATCCCGATTGTGACCTTCGGTGCTTCGGAAAGATCTCCTCCAATCAGGCAGGTTCCATTCCGTTTTGCAAGTCTGTCTGCGCCGCGAATCAGTCCGAGAATTCTGGAAACTGAAGTGGTTGAAGGAAAAGCCAGGGAAAGCAGGAAATACCTGGGGAAGGCCCCCATTGCCGCGATATCACTTAAATTGGCCGCCATGGCCTTGTGGCCGGCCTGTTCAAACGTCGTATAATCGAAATCAAAGTCAATTTTTTCAATCAGCGTATCTGTGGTGAATACAAGATTCCTCCCGGGACGAGGCTGTATTATTGCGGCATCATCGCCCATTCCCACTTTGAGGTTCGGGCAGGCACGGAAAAATCTCTTAAATATCGATTTGAGTAGTTTTCTCTCTCCCCACTTTGAAACCAGCTCCTCAGGCATTGGCGGATACAGGAAGACGCTTCCGGGGAACATGATGAGAGGTTTGAATCTGACGTTTTAACGCGTGCTGGAGGACTTCCTCAGTGGTTTCGACAAAAATCAGTTTCAGATCCTTTTGAATATGTTTTGGAATTTCCTCCAGGTCTTTTTCGTTCCTTTTCGGCAAAAGGATGGTTTTGATGCCGGCCGCTTTTGCGGCCAGAATTTTTTCTTTGAGTCCTCCAATGGGCAGGACTCTTCCGCGTAACGTAATTTCGCCGGTCATTGCCACCTCTTTTCGAACCGGGATTGCGGTCAGAGCAGAAGCGATTGAACAAGCCATTGTAATCCCTGCGGAAGGACCGTCTTTGGGAATGGCTCCAGCCGGAACATGAATATGGATATCGTTTTTTGAGAAAATATCCGGATGGATTCCGAGCTCCTTGCTTTTTGACCGGATAAAGCTCAGAGCGGCCTGGGCCGATTCCTTCATGACATCTCCTAACTGGCCGGTGAGAATCAGATTCCCTTTTCCTCTCATGAGCGTCGCTTCCACGTATATAATATCTCCTCCCACTTCGGTCCAGGCGAGACCGGTCGTGACGCCGACCTCGTCTTTCTTCATTTCTTCTTCGGGGAGGTACTTGGGAATTCCGAGATATTGATTCAGGTTGGTTGGCGTGATCGAATAAAGTTTCGGTTTTCCTTCTGCGATTTTCCGGGTTACTTTTCGGAAGACCTGCGCGATTTCTCTTTCCAGATTACGGACGCCGGCTTCCCGGGTATGTTCGGATATGATTTTTCTTAAAGCCGCTTCAGTCAGCTGTGCGTGTTTTTTTGTAATTCCATTGGCTTCCAGCTGTCTCGGAATCAGATACTGCATGGCGATACCCAGTTTTTCTTCTAGGGTATAGCCGGAGATTTCAATCACTTCCATTCGGTCCCGGAGCGGTCCCGGAATGGTGTGGATTAAATTAGCCGTGGTAATAAACATGACGTTTGATAGATCGAACGGGACAGCCAGATAGTGATCCATGAACGCATTGTTCTGCTCCGGGTCAAGCACTTCCAGAAGGGCAGATGAGGGGTCTCCCCTGAAATCTGTTCCAATTTTGTCTATTTCATCCATCATAAATACGGGATTGAGCGTTCCCGCCTGTTTGATTCCCTGAATAATCTTTCCGGGGAGGGCTCCGACATACGTACGGCGATGTCCGCGGATTTCCGCTTCATCCCGGATTCCGCCGAGTGAAATACGGACAAATTCTCTACCGAGGGATCGTGCGATCGATTTACCCAATGAAGTTTTTCCGACTCCGGGAGGTCCTGCGAAACAGAGTATCGGTCCTTTCATTTTCTCCTTCATTTTTCGGACGGCCAGAAACTCCAGGATTCTTTCTTTGACCTTTTCCAGATCGAAATGGTCCTCATTGAGCACCTTGGATGCCAGTTTGATGTTCAGTTTATCCTTCGATTTTTTACTCCAGGGGAGTTCTGCGACGGTTTCGAGGTAGGTTCTTAAGGTAGCCGCCTCGGCGCTGTCTGGGTGCATTCTTTCCAGTCTCTTTAACTGTTTATCCGCCTCTTTTCCCACTTTTTCCGGCATCTTGGCTTCTTTAAAACGTTTTCTTAATTCGCCAATCTCCTCCGACCGCTCATCCAGGTCTCCGAGTTCCTTTTGAATCGCCTTGACCTGTTCCCTTAAGTAATACTCCCGCTGGGTCTTGTCCATTTCCCCTTTGGCTTCGGCCTGAATTTTTTGCTGCATGGAAAGAACATCGATTTCCTTGGCAAGGACTTCGCTCACTTTGCGGAGCCGTGCGACTGGATCAATCATTTCCAGGATTTCCTGGGCGACATCGACTTTCAAGCCCAAATTGGAGGCGATCATATCAGCAAGACGTCCCGGGTCTTCGATGTTTTCGAGAATGACCATAATGTCGGGAACCACAATTCTTCCAAAATTGATTATCTTTTCAAGTTGTTCCTTCACCGTCCTCATCAAAGCCTCCACTTCCAATGGAAGTTTTTCCTGTTTTGTTTCGGGAATCTTTTCAATTTTGACGGTGAAAAACGGAGATGTTTCCGTATACTCCAGGACCTTTGCCTTCGAGATGCCCTGAACCAGAATCTTGATCCGGCCGTCCGGAAGTTTCAACATCCTCATCACCATACCGATGGTTCCAACCGTAAACATATCTTGTGGACCCGGATTTTCAATTTCAAGCGACTTTTGCGCGACCAGGAGGACCAGTTTATTCGACCCGAGGGCATGTTCAATCGCCTTGATGGAGAGATCTCTCCCCACAAAGAGAGGTAGGACCATGTAAGGGAAAACGACGATGTCCCGGATCGGGAGCAGGGGAAGAAGATTTGGGATTTCTATCTGGGAAGCTTCATTTTCAGCTGAGGTCGACAATGTGTGATCCTTTTATGGTTTATAATTTCAGTGACTTTAAATATTCTTTAAATGCTTTTCCAAATTCAGAATTTTTTAGGCCAAATTCAACCGTGGCCTTTAAAAGGCCGAGTTTGTCACCTGCGTCATGCCTTTTCCCTTCGATCTCATAAGCGTAGGAAGCATTTTCGCGCGTGTATGCCTTTAAACCATCGGTCAGTTGAATCTCCCCATTTTTACCCGGCTTCGTCTTTTCAAGAATGGTCAATATTTCCGGAGTCAAAATATATCTTCCGATAATGGCAAAATCAGAGGGAGCTTCATCGGCAGTCGGTTTCTCGACCAGGTCTGAAATCTTATATATCCCTTTTGCCTGAAGCGCTCCGGAGATTACCCCATATTGATGGATTTGATTCCTGGGGACCCGGTGTACGCCGATGACGGGGGCATGATACCGATGATAAATTTCGATCATCGAAAGGAGAGTCGGCTTGACGGAATCGATAATATCATCTCCCAGGAGGACGGCAAAGGGTTCGTTTCCAATTAAATGGGCCGCGCATAATATGGCATGGCCGAGTCCGAGGGCTTCCGGCTGACGGACATAACAAAATTTTGCAGAATTCGAGATCTTTCTGAGGTTTTCAAGGGCCTCCTTTTTCCCTTTCGATTTCAGATTTTCTTCCAGTTCGAAAGAGATATCGAAATGATCTTCGATGGCCCGTTTACCTCTTCCTGTGACAATGATGATTTCGGTAATGCCGGATGCAACCGCTTCTTCGACCACATATTGAATAAGGGGCTTGTCAACGAGAGCGAGCATCTCTTTGGGAGAGGCTTTGGTAGCAGGAAGGAATCGGGTTCCCAGACCCGCGGCTGGAATAATCGCTTTGCGTAACGGGTGCTCGGATTTTTCTCTTTTCATCATGATCTAAATAGCAAAGAACGGGTTCAGAAATGGCCGCTACAGAATACGGGCTAATCTGGAAATTTCATGGAAGTACGGTAAAATGATCGTTTTCGGCCATCATATAAGAGATAAACCTTGAAAGTCAACTTATTCGCTTTTTGGGGACCGATTCCTTGACAGATTACAATTCCTCGGTTATCTTTTCAAAAGCCTAACAGGGCGAAACAATATATTAATCTATTGTTAATGTTTTTATTATCTCAATAATTGGAGGAGGATGACTTTGGTCAACAAATCTCTTGAAGGAAAAGATCTCGGTCTGGAATGTAAAGATCGCTGCCAGCTTCCCCGACTTGTCGAATTGGCCACTTATGACGATTTGACTAAAATATTGAATCGAAAAGGAATCATTGCCTCGCTGGAAAGTGAATTTAGAAGGGTTTTCAGACATAAATATCCACTTTCGCTTCTCTTGATCGATTTGGACCATTTTAAAAAGATTAATGATTCTCACGGGCATATCCAGGGTGATTTTGTATTAAGAGCTTCTTCTTCAAGGATGAAAGAAGCCCTTCGGCAAGAAGACTACCTTGGGCGATATGGCGGGGACGAATTTCTGGCAGTTCTTCCGCATACCGATTTTAAAGGAGCGATGATCGTAGCACAGAGACTGGTGGAAGAGTTTAGCCAGGCGCCTCTTCAAAGAGGCAAGCTGTCGTTTAATCAAACGGTCAGTATCGGCGTCGCATCCTATGAATCAGGTGATACGCTGACCTCATTTCTGGAAAGAACAGATGGTGCCCTTTATCAGTCTAAAACCGATGGCAGGTGCAGATGTTTTGGTCGGTTTAGCGATTAGGTCGAAATTCCTCGAGTATTTCACGGAAGATCTTATGAACTCTTTTCCGGGTTGATTCCCTGCCCTCATCACCTTTGATAAGGTAATCTGCGTATTTCCTTTTTTGCGAGTGAGAGAATTGTGCCCGAACTCTTTTGACACTTTCGTCCCGTGTCAGGTGATTTCGTTTGATTAGCCGGCTAATCTGGATTTCTCGCTTCACATGGACCAAAACCACGGCATCCATCTTTACGAATGAGCCGGTTTCAATTAAGAGCGGACTATCATATACGATCACGGCGTTCCGGTTTTTTCTTTTAATTTGTCTTTCAATTACTCTCTCCTTTTTGAAGATTTCTGGATGAACGATGGTGTTCAGAATTTTTCTTTTTTCAGGGTTTTCAAACACAATTTTCCCCATTTTTTTCCGGTCAATTTCTCCTTTTTTGTTTAAACAGGAAGGACCGAAGGCGCGGACCATTTTTTTGTAAGCCGGTGTCCCGATTTCGGTTACTTGCCGTGCGATCAAATCGGCGTCGATAAGCTCGGTTCCCAAGGCTTTAAACATCTTGGCTATTCTGCTTTTTCCTGCAGCGATACCTCCCGTAAGGCCAATTTTCAAAATTCCCATATTTGACGGTTCCTTAAGCCTTTGATACACTTTATAAAATAAGTCAGCGGTCCAAAATTATACAATTTGTATTGAAAAATCAACTATTTATATCATCGAGGCCCCTATGAGTTCAGATCCAAGAATTACCCTGCTGAAATCGAATATTGAAAAAATCATTACCGGTAAGGGGGAAATTGTTAAAATGGCTATCGTCACCCTTCTGGCAAAAGGCCATCTTTTAATCGAAGATGTTCCCGGCGTCGGGAAAACGACCTTGGCCCAATCGATTTCCCGTTCAACGGACTGTTCGTTTAAGCGGATACAATTTACCAGCGATCTTCTCCCATCCGATATACTCGGGGTTTCGGTTTACGACCAGATAAAACAGAGGTTTCAATTTATGCCCGGACCAGTCTTTTCAAACATCATTCTTGCGGATGAAATCAATCGAACGACGCCGAAGACACAAAGTGCTCTTCTCGAAGCCATGAGCGAAGCCAAAGTTTCCATCGAAAACCGGACGATTCCGCTTCCGCAACCCTTTATGGTGATTGCGACCCAGAATCCGATTGAGTATCAGGGAACCTATCCCCTTCCGGAATCCCAGCTGGACCGATTTATGATCTGTCTTAGAATGGGATATCCCTCGGTTGAAGATGAGAAAAAAATTCTGAGATCTCGAATCTTCTCCCATGCGATTGATCAATTGAAGCCTGTATTGACCGGAAAAGATATCCTGGACCTTCAGGAAAGGGTTGAGGAAGTCAAGGTGTCAGATCCGGTCGTCGACTACATGTTGGCGATTGTCGAGGCGAGCAGGACCTCTGATCTATTTGAATTAGGGGTGAGTACGCGGGGGACCGCCTTCCTCTTCCGGTCGGTTCAGGCTCTGGCATTTGTAGAAGGAAGAGAGTATGGAACTCCGGATGACGTCAAACGGCTGGTCCCGCTCGTCTTCTCACATCGGGTGATTGTTCATCCCGAGAAATCAATTAAAGGACGGGGCCTGGAAATTCATCCTATTTTAACGCTTCTCAAAGAGATCCCCGTTCCTTTATAGCCGATGAGGGTTCTTAAACTTTCGATCAAATCAAAATCTCTGATTGTCACTTCATTAGGTGTCCGTTTTATTCTGATGATGATGGCAGTCGGTATCGCCGCCGTCAATACCGGCAACAATCTTCTCTATCTTATTTTAGCCATGATGCTGAGTCTCATGGTCATTTCAGGGGTGTTATCGGACACTTCTTTATATCGGCTCCGCTACGGCCGGGAATTGCCATCTGCGATCTATGCCGGTCAGCCCGTCAATATGATCCTGACGGTATTTAACGACAAGAAAATTATCCCGGCATTTTCTCTGCTTATTGAAGACTCGCTTGAAAAATATTCGGAAGGGTCGATTAAAGATAAATATTTTTTCAAGCTTCCACCGGCGACATCGCAGAAACGCTCCAGCCGAATTACTTTTGAAAAGCGCGGTGTCTACCCGCTCCAGGGGGTTTCATTTGCAACACGATTCCCGTTTGGAATATTTACGAAGATCAGAAAAGAGGAAGAATCCCCCGGTTCAGAGATTGTCGTTTTTCCGAGAATTTTCAAAGTTTCAAGCCTAAACGAAAGAGAAACCCTGGTGGGATCTCATTTTTCGACCCGGAAAGGGCAGGGGATCTCTCTTTATCAATTTCGGCCCTACCATCATGGAGAAGATGCCCGTTCCATCCATTGGAAGACCTCGGCCCGGAAACAAAAACTGATTGTCAGAGAGTACGAAGAGGAAAAAGAAAAGAAAATTTCAATCGGAATATCGAACAGCGCTCCGATTCCCCCGTCAAATGATGATTTGATTCGATTTGAAAAAGGGATCGAGCTGGCCGCCTCTTATGTTTCGTTTTATTTGAAAGAAGGGTATCAACTTGCGTTCTTTACCGATGAGACGGTTCTTCCTCTGGGCATGGGAGCGGCCCATTTGAAGGAGATTTTAACCTTACTGGCCTCTCTAAAAGCAGTACATCAGTCAGGTCCACTGCCTCGATCGACTCATCCAACAGAAATCCCGGTCTTACTGATCTCTCCTTTGAGCCAAAACCAATTCAATTTCAAAAACGACGTAAAGATTTTTCAGCCTGACGAAATTGATCGTCTTGTCTACTGGAGCGGGGAATGAAGTTCAGAACCTCTTTTATTCTCTCAGTACACCTGATGGCGCTGGCCAGTTTTCAAGCCTTGATTCAGACCCACGAGCTTCCGTTGATCTTTTCTCTTTTGATTGTGACTCTGATCGTAACCAGTTTTGTACTCAATCTGAAATATAAGTCGCTAAAAGTGAACAAAAGCCTGGTCAACGGAGTGATTTTTGGCGCGGCATTTTTCTTTTTGGGAGACTGGATTTATTGGTCCCGCGGTCTCTTGATGGCCAGCACGCATTTCTTGAATCTTCTGCTGATCATAAAACTCTTCACGTTGAAACGCTCGAAAGACTATATTCAGCTCTTTGTCGTCAGTTTTCTTCAGGTTCTGGCTGCTTCTGCCATGAGTATCCAGATTTCGTTTGCGGTTTCACTTCTTGTCTACCTCATGATGGCAACCTGGGGAATGATACTTTACCAGATGAAAGCCGATATCGAGTATCGTAACCAGATATCCGGATTTCAGGACAATATTCATTTCCCCGAAACGTTCGAGTCAGAAGAAGTGGTCACTTTTCCTCTCGTCGTGACGACACTTGGCGTCGGCGTCATTTCATTTGTCTTCACGCTGATGATCTTTTTCATGATTCCCAGAATGGGAGCAGGATTTTTTCAGAAGAAAGAAGGGGAGGAAATTCGTACCAGCGGTTTTTCTGAAAAGGCCGACTTTGGAAGCCTGGCGCCGATTAAACTGGATTCAACGACAGTCATGCGGGTTTCCATGTCGTCGGCCCCTTTTAAGATCTATATTAAAGGGACTTCCTTTAATGTCTATGATGGAAAGGGGTGGAAAAATACCCTTCATGTTCAGAAAAATCTTTCTGCGGATGAAGAGATTCCCGCGCCTTTGAAATCCGAATCGATCATCACACAGGAATATGTGGTCGAACCCATGGATACGTTAGCCATCTTTGCCCTCTCCCAGCCTGTCCGTTTGGAAGGCGGGTTCCGTTCTTTCAATCAGGATCAAATGGGAAATCTGACCATGCAGATTAACCCGGGAAACCGCCTTGCTTATAAAATTATTTCTTCGCTTCCGGTCATTTCCAGGCAGGATCGGGAGGCGAAAGTCGCACAGATTCCTCTCCAGTCCGGCGGACAGACCTATGTCGAATACCCCTTTCCGCATCCGGAGAAGCTGGAAGATCTCGCCCGGCATGCTTCGGAAGGGACCTCGACTCTCCTGGAAAAAGCATCGGCAGTGCAGCAATATTTAAAAAATAACTATACTTATTCACTGAACGTGTCCCCGTCAAAAGAATATTCGCCGATGGAGGATTTCCTTTTCCATCAGAAAAAGGGATACTGTGAGCATTTTGCAACGGCCATGGTCCTTATGATGAGAAGCTTGGGAATTCCATCCCGTTTGGCCACGGGATATTCTCCTGAAGAGTGGAATCCTTACGGCAACTATTTCAAAGTGCGCCAGAGCGACGCCCATGCCTGGGTGGAAGTCTACTTTCCGAACAGCGGATGGATTACCTTTGATCCGACGCCCGAAGGAAGAAACTCCCCGTTGAATCTTACATTAACCGCCCAGCTGAAGAAGAGCCTTTTTCCGGTGGATCAAATGTTTGACGCACTCCGACTCAAGTGGGATCGCTATGTGGTCCATTATTCCATTCAGGATCAAATGGAGGTGGGGACGGTTCTTCAAAAAAAGGGAACATTCTATGCGGGCTATTTGAAAGAGAAGATCCATCGATTATCCGAAAATCCTTCCCGATACCAGAAAAGCGCGGCCGTGTTGATTTTGATCATTTCAGGAGCGGTTCTCATATACTTCGGAATCAAAAAGCTTTATCCGAATGGGTTTGGAAGGCCGTTTGCTGAAAAAGAGGAGAATGAGGCAGTAACTTATTACCTTAAATTACTTCAGATTCTCTCCCGGTATCATCTGAACAAGAAACCCCAGCAAACACCTCATGAATTTTTGGCTGAATCAGAAGAAACACTTCACCTGATCGGAGATCCGTTTTATCCGGGAGCAGAACGACTTACCGAACTCTATTACCAGAATCGTTTCGGTGAGAAAGATCTTTCTCAAGAAGAAAGAAAGCGTTCCGAAGACCTCCTGAAGACCCTCCGCGAATTTTCAACTCCTTCCCGGAATTAAGGGCACACCCTACTTAATGGATGACCTCTCATCTGAAGAATAAACCAATCTTATAATATTAAAGATAGCAAAAACAAAGCGCGATAGGGCGCGAGAAGGGTATTCAGCATAATAAGAGGGAGTCATTTCCTCGAAAGACGTCGCAGGGACCAAAGTCGATTCCGCAGGTCATCCTGAACGAATGTGGTTGAAACAACAGATATTTGATTTATTGGTGACCTCATGGCTTAGACTACTTCCAGATATCCACAACCTTGGACCATTTCTACCGATATACGATTACTTTTGGTAATACACACCCGTTGACTCATAAATAAATGTTAGCGAAGTAATATAAGGAACAGAGCATCAGATTCTATATTTGTGAAAGAGTTAAGAGGGATTTCTCCTTCTTTCTTATCTCTTCAAGGTATTTCAAAAGTATTTCAAAATCAACTTAGCTTTTTTTAAACCAAACTGGAATAGTTACCGAATCGGCGGGTTTTTTGCCCGAAATAAAATGAAGGTCGGACCATTTTTCCTATTTTTTCAGGACAACGTGGGTTGCCTGCTCGGCAGCAACGCGCTCAATGCACTTGAAACCCAAGGCATTTAGATCGAGACCGGAAAAAAGATTCTCACCCTTTCCCATCAGAACGGGCATCAAGGCCAGGTGCATCTCATCGATCAAGCCGGCCTGTAAATACTGCCGGATGGTGGAGACGCCACCGCCTATCCTAACATCCTTATTGCCCGCGGCTTTTCGGGCCTGCTGGAGGGCCGATTGGATCCCATCGGTCACGAAGATAAATCGGGTCCCACCTTCCATTTCCAGGGGCGGACGGGTGTGGTGGGTCAATACGAAGGTCGGAACATGATAGGGCGGGTTAGTTCCCCACCATCCTTTCCAGCTTTCGTCCGGCCAGGGGCCACGAATGGGACCGAACATGTTCCGGCCCAATATCCAGGCTCCCATGTTCTGGAAGGATCTTTCGCCAAATTGGTTGTCCACACCGGTCGTGCCGCCGCCATTCCCATGCATATCGTTGAATACCTTCGTAGGGAAAAACCAACC